>NZ_JBIWYV010000002.1:0-87270 GCF_045618265.1 Enterobacter sp. CPE_E1241 | reverse complement strand
CCGGAACCACCGGAACCACCGGAACCACCGGAACCTGATTCTTCTGCCATCGCCGCTTGTGCTGATTCAAACGCCGCTTTGAGGGCTGATGCGCCCCCGGCAGCGTTTGCGGCACCTGCTGCGGCTAAAGCGCCACCTGTTGCTGCAATAGCAGCTGCAGAAGCAGCTGCTCCAACAAGAGCACCTGCGCCAAAGGAACCAATCCCACCAGTGCTACCTCCGGCAAGTCCCCCAATTAAAGCCGGGATTTTGTTGCTCAAATAAAGAAGAGCCAATGCTACAACAAAAATAACACCCATTTCCTTGAGGCTAATTGAACTGCTCATACCTGTGTAATAGCTATCAAGAATTGACTTACCTATGCCAATAATAAGGACCATTGACATAAGCTGCGCACCGGTTGATAGGACGGTTTTGAAGAAATTGATAGCCATATCCGAAGTCCAGCGAGAACCGCCGAACCCAAGGAAAAATATCCCTCCGTAAACAAGCACCCAAGCCGAAATAAAAAGAAGCAAGAGGTTTACACCAACGAGAGCAAGTATACCGAGAATAATTATCCCAAGAATAATACCAGCTGTACTGTCTACAGGAGACCAGACTGATGACTGATCAAGAACCTTAAAGAAAATATCAAACCCGATCTGTGTAACGCCTCCCGGAGTGAAAGCGGCATTTTGCCCTATGGCCTCTGCACCGATTTGCCACATTGATTTGATGATAGCCATTGCAATAGCTGGTCCATTGGACAGTAAATACCAAAAGAAACCTATTACAACAAAAAACCGAACAATTTCGGCTAGGGCCGTGTTAATACCATCGCCCTGCATAGCCATCATGCCGAAGGTCCATACCATGCTAATCAATGCTAAAGACCAAAACAGCCATGTCCCATATTTGATCATGACACCGCTCCATGCAGAAGCAGCGGCCTGATATTTATCTAACACTTCATCCATAACATTACTATTCATCGCAGCTGACGCAAACGATGAATAGGAAAATAAAACCATCACCAGTATTAATAAAGTGAATGGTTTTATATTCTCTCTGTTTAATACTGAGATCATGTTACTTGTCCTCTTTGGAAGAGTTGTTTTCTTCCTTATTCATATCCCAGCTTTTATTTCCTGAGTTGGTGATATTACCGCTATAGTGCGGACATCCTTTTGCGGTTGGATCTTTCTTACAATCTGTCTTGTCCTCTCCGTCACATCCTGTAATTAAGAAGGTGGTAATTAACGCAACTGTGGATAAGAGTTTCAGTTTCATGTTTTTTCCTTACTGGAAAGACCAGCTTTTGGAGGATGAAGTTGAGATGTTGTCACCGTTACGTAACTGCTCTGATGCAGCCGCTTGCTGGGCCTCTTTATCGGCCTGAGCCTGCGCCAGTGTTGCTGCAGCGTTTTGTTGAGCTACCAGAAGCGAGCGGATTTGCAGCAACTGGTTCGTTTGAGCACTGGCAAGCTGGTTAGCAGCCTGAATAGCTTCCATTTGCCCTTGCGCGCCGGTTGCCTGAGTTTGCAAATCTGCCAGGTTATCAGCATCGCTTTGCAGTGTTTCCTGCTGTTGATCGAGAGCCTTAAACACGGCGTCATTAGCCTTTTTACGTGCCTCAGAGTTGTTCTGTTCAGCTTTACGCAGTGCGCTAATTTCATCCGCAGTACATTCAACATTACTGTTAAAGCACGGTGATGAGCGGTAGTAATTCACGTCCTGATAACGTTTCAGATATGAATCGAGACTCCCGGCCTGATTTTTGTAGTAATTAAGAGTGTCCTGCGCCTGCAATAATTTGTTGATGGTCGAATTGGCCTGATCCCAGATATATGCCGCAGGTGCGACTGTATTTTTCAGCATGTTTTCATACTGCTGCAGCTGCGTCTGGTACTGCTGGATCTGTTTAGCCACAGCCTGAACGTTATTGACTGCGCTGATTGTGGTCTGCACCACATTAGTACCATCGATGACAGGGATACCGGCTTTCGCCGGTAATGCCATGATTGACGCCACGAAGGAAGCCAGTAACGCTTTTTTAGCGGCTAAAACGAAACGTTTATTCATCGTCTTGTCCTCTTAGTAGTCAAATGCCTGATAAGGCTTTGTGAATGCCAGGTCTTTAGTGACCATGATATTGAAGCGATAACCCGGACGAATTTCGAGCGTAGGCGCGATATTCAGGTTTTTCTGTACAACCTGCGCAATGGCCTGACCGAATACCTGACCCAGCGCTGCACTCATTTCACTGCTCATATTCGGAGCCTGATTTGAGTTGTTATTGTTCTGGTCGCGATCCTGAGAATAAGCAATTGTCGCGGTGATACCTGACAGCAGCAGAGCGTTACCAAAGATACGGAAGTAATGGTTATTAACCTGATCACGGAAACCAGAATAACCCGCCATGTCTGCGCCCGGCATGGAGCCTAAATCAAGAGCTTTTCCGTCCGGGAACACCAGACGTTGCCAGGCAATCATGACCCCTTCCTGACCATAGGCAACATCGCTTGAATATGTACCTATCACGCGAGTACCGTGAGGGATAAGAAGGTATTTGCCTGTTGCCGAGTCATAAACGTCCTGAGCAACCTGACCAACAATCTGGCCTGGAAGATCAGAGTTAATACCGCTAATCATGACGCCAGGAATGACCCAGCCCGCACGAAGTTCATACTGGCTGTGTGGTGCAGAAACTTTTTCATCCAGTAACCATCTGTCACCCTGCCCTTTCTTACCGAACTGGTTGATGTCATTTCGGGAAACGGAAGCACCACCCACTGATGCCAGCTGCATACCAGTATCGCTGCCGCTATCTGCGCCGCCATTCATAGAGGCCCGGATTCTCTGAACCTGAGCGTCATAACTTGCAGTAGCATCGCCAGCATTGTTCTGTTCCATCTGACGGCGAACGTTAGCGATTTCCTGCAGCATTTCATCGCGGGTTTGCGGTGTATTGCCTGCAGTGGTTGAACGCCCCAACTGGTTAGGCAGGCTCACTTCCGTTTTAGCTTTTACGGCCTCAACAAAATCACGCATTTTATTGCGACGAATCTGGTCTGCTTCTGGATCATTCTGCCGTGGCGATTCCGACCGTTGCGGAACGGGTGGCTGATCTGGATCAGCCACCGGCGCAACGGGAACCGCTGTATAATCTGTGCTCGGTTTGGTTTTATCGTCCTGTTTCGGAATCTCTGGCGGTGTCGCCGGTGCTTCAATAAGCCCGGAACTACCACCTCCCATAACATCCATTGCCATTGCTGAGGTATCGCGGCTGCTGCCGCGTTGAACAGTCGTTTCTGCCGTATCAGACGCGCCCTGGTTGGCACGTTTATTCGCGACGTATGCAACGACAAGGCAGAATGCAGCCACACAGCCTATAGCAATGTACATAGGTCTTTTGTTAACGCGGCGTACACCGGTTTTGTTAGCAACGCCCGGAGAAGCGTCGGGGGACATTTTATCTTGGTCAGCCATCCTTTATTCCTCGCGAGTCCATGGGCCTGCCGGGTATGCTTTGCCGTCTGTTGCCAGAGCGAAGCCACGGCTTAACGTGACGCCACCAACATACGTTGTGACCTGGTAGAGGTTTGGCGCGACGGTATTCACGACATAACCAAGAGTGGTCCCTGAATTTGCCAGGGCGCTCTGAGGCTTACCGTCTTTCGTGAACTCAATAACGGCATAACCCCGCGACCGAAGACGTTGAACAAGTGCCGAGCCGAACTGATCTTTGGCAGGCTGTTTCATCGTGAACGTAGTACGTCCCGGAGGATACAGCGCTGCCAGATGCGCAACGGTGTTATCTGCCATGCTCGTAGAGGCGAACATATTGGCATTCGAATAGTTGCCATAACCCGAAGAGACACAGCCAGTCATTAACAGGCTTGCGGCCAGCACCATAGCAGAGGTTAATTTCATTGCTGCTTTCATTATTAGCCCCTTGTGATAGTCACTTTTTCCTGGCTCGAACCGACGCCAATTACCAGATATGCCTTGTCAAACAGGCCATCGACAATCGTTCTGTCTCCCTGGGTACGCAGGTTTACCTGCTGTGTTTCGTCTTTAGAGAACAGCCCACCTTCTTTACGCACAACCAGAAGGATTGGGGTTTCGCCAGAAGAAATCGTTTTAGGGAACTGGATAATGGTTTTGACGCCATCGTTATATACACGTACCGGTTTCCAGCTGGCAGAACCGCTGATTTCGTAGTTGAAGTCCAGATTCCCCAGGTATTCACCTGTTTGAGGAATTGTGTTGTCACGCAGATGCTTGGCTTCACGCGTCCGAATGGCATCCCATTTAGCCTGCGCGTCTTCCGGGTAGGTAAATGACACATACGGCATAAATTTGGTGCGGCTGGTTTTAACTCGCATACGATAAGTGCGGCGGTCAGTCGTCACTACCAAAGAGGTATCAAGGCCCACATCAAGCGGTTTGATGATCAGATGCAGCTGCTGCGCGGCACCAGAACCGGTGATTGAAGGAGATACCGTTACGCGTGGATCACCAACGTCGATATTGTTGACGTTTTCTCCGGGCTGCAAAGCCACATCGCACAGCTGCAGTACGGCACAGACAATCTGCGTCTGGCCCGTTGTATACACGTAACTGATTGCACCGTCCGGCCCTGCAAATGGTTTACTGGTTACGCTGCCAGCACCGGTCTGCCATTTCTGGCCGATACCAATAGCTGCTCGTTCCTGCGGTGTGAGTGATGGCTCATTGTTAGAGAAATATTGGTCGGCCAGCGGATCACTACCGGGAGCCGCATTAGCCAGAAGCGGTAAGCTCAAAATTAACGCTGAGATAATTGACTTTTTCATGTGTCGGCCCCGAATTTACAGTTGTTTTGACCAGTTAAAATCTTTAATGAAAATACGATGTGGGTTCATCACATCATTGTTTTCGTTAATTTTTGCGTTCAGATTAGTGTTCTGATAAACGTTGACCAGTGCTCGCATACGGACCGGTGGGTTTTTTAACGTACCGTCGCGGTTACGTGTTGTCTCAATCCAGTCAACCTGCCAGGTATCTGGCGTTTGCTGCAGTACGGAAATCAGCTCATTGCTGACCATTTCCGTTTTTGCACGGGTGAAAGGATTACGTTCTTTCGAACCATTCAGATATTCATTCGCTTTTGTTGTGGCGGGATCATCCGGGAACAAAAACGCGTAGGTGCGCAATACAGACTTACGCTGTAGTTCACCATCTGGCGTAACCGTTCTGATGTGATCGATAAAGTTCCATACAGCGGTGCGATAGTCGTCGATCTTGGCTGGCGGCAAGCGGTCTGCTCTTGTCAGGCTGACGTAGTTACCTGCCTTGTCCTGTTCATAAACCATCGGGACAGTTTTCGACTGGCTCCCGATGTAAGTAATCCCACCCACAGCGGCCAGACCGATAAGCAGACCCGCTACACCAATGAAAATACCCAGCGCCCCGAACTGCTGCACATGGCCCATGTGGATATTCCATGAACGACGTGCATTGAGATACGGATTAGGGCTATCAGGCTGAGGGTTTTTTTTACCGTTAAAAAGTTTCATGCAGCGACCTCATACTCATAATCATTTAAGTCCAGACCCTTAGTGCGTAGCCATTCATCTACCCAGCCATCACCGTATGTTTCGGACAGTTGTTTAACTGCATCGATTGAATCGGGATCAGTAGCTCCAACAAATGCCAGCGCAAGCGGCCCCAGCGCGAGCTGATACAGGCGGCGTCCTTCTTCGGATACGTAGTAGTAATCGCGTTTTGGTACGGCAGACGCGATGATTTCAATCTGACGGCGATTAAGCCCCATATTGATATACAGAGGCATGGCTTCTTCCTGCAGGGCGTTGCTGTTTGGCAGGAAGATTCGGCAGGCAGTTGACTCAATAATGACATCGAGAATGCCAGAGTTGGCCGCATCACTAAGCTGTTGAGTTGCCATAAGAACAGAGCAGTTTTTCTTCGCCATGGATTTAAGCCAGTCGCGGATTTTGCCCCTGAATTCTGGATGACCCAGCATGAGCCAGGCCTCATCAAGGATGATGAGTGTTGGGCGACCATCCAGAGATTCTTCAATGCGACGGAAGAGATAGAGCAGCACCGGCAGCGCGTATTTCTGATCCATGTTCATGAGGTGTTCAATCTCAAAGGTCATGAAGTCAGAAATATCAAGGCCATCTTCTTCTGCATCGAGCAGATGCCCCATGTTGCCATCAATGGTGTATTGCTTGAGCGCCTCACGAACGACATTGTTCTGTACCGTGACCGTAAATTCAGACAGGGTTTTCGAATGAGTCTCAGACATACTCTTAATGGCGTCAGCAATCGCGTTTCGCATCGGTGCATCAACCTTAACCCCGTTCAGGATCAGAATGGCTTCAATCCATTCCATCGCCCATGTACGGCGGGTAGGAGTATCCAGTCGTGATAAAGGAGCAAATGCCAGCTGGTTATCATCACCGGCAATCGTGAAATGCTTCCCGCCTACGCCCTTGCAGGTTGCAAGCATCGACAGACCTTTGTCGAAAGTGAAAATGCGCGAGTCAGCATAACGTCGCCACTGCATAGCGATTAACGCCAGATGGGTAGATTTACCGGCACGGGTTGGTCCGAACATGAAAGCGTGGCCGAGGTCACGAACATGCAGATTAAGTCGGAATGGCGTATTCCCTGACGTAACACAGTGCGTTAACGGCGGTGCGCCTACTTCGAACATCGGACTTGGGGCTTTGTTTTCGCCCGGCCAGATAGTGCTGGTCGGTATCAGGTCGGCAAGGTTAAGGGTATTTACCAGCGGGCGCCGCACATTTTCAACACCGTGGCCCGGTAAGGAACCAAAGTAGGCATCCATCGTGTTAACGGTTTCAATTCGAGCAGCGAAGCCGGTATTGTTAACAGCCTTGCGCATAAACTCTGCTGCTGCTTCGACCTTCTGACGGTCCTCATTCATCAGGACAATAACACTGGTGATGTAACCCTGGCTGACCAAACCGGAGTTAGTCTCTGCAATAGCAGAAGACGCATCGTTGACCATAGACAGTGCGTCTTCATCAACGTAGCCGTTATTGGTATTGAACAGCTGAGACATAAAACCGCGTACTTTCTGTTTCCACTTCCTGCGGAATGCCGTCAGCTTTGAAATGGCTTCGTGAGCATCGAGGAAAATAAAGCGCGTTGACCAGCGGTATTCACATGGCTGTTCGGCCAGCTTACTGAGAATGCCCGGATAAGATTCAGACGGGTAGCCTTCAATCGCCACAACCTGAATGAAGTTCTTCCCGATACGCGGCGTAATGCCAGGAATAAGCTCCTGACCTCCAATGAGGCTATCCAGGTAAATAGGGTTATTTGGCAGACGTATAGGATGTTGCAGGCCCGTAATGCAATACTGCAGGTACTCCAGCTGCTGATCCATCGTTGCAATGGAGCCATCTTCCTGCACGACTTTCACGCCGTTCAGCCGTTCAATCGAAACAGCCTGCGAAAGGTTTGCCTGAATTATGCTGATTTCATGCTTAAATTTTTCGATGAGATTAAGCGTAGCGTCTTTGTCGGTAGAGGCTTCGCGATCGTCATCAAACATCAATTCGGTGAATTTACTTTCTGCCAGCGCAGGCGGGAACCAGGTGAAGGTAACGATAAAGCACCCTTCATACAGTTGCCCCATCTTTTCAAACAGACGGCGACGTTCTTCATCGATGGCAGCGGAAACACGGTCGGGAAAGTGCGAAGCGTTTCGGTCACTGTATGACGGAGCCGGACTACGCATTGCATCAACGTGCATCATCCAGCCGTTGCCGAGTCTGCCAATCGCTTTATTAATGCGAAATGAGACAAGCTCTCTTTCCTGATCGGTCGAACTCGCGTTGTCAGCACCTTTAAAAAAGAATGACGCCATAAAGGAACCGTTCTTACATACGATCACGCCATCATCAACAACAGCGGCGTACATAAGCATGTCGGCTACAGCTTCATCCTCCGAGCGATTTTTTTTAAGGTGATATTCCTTCACCATACGCAAATAGAAAGCCAGCATCATGCCAAGCAAGATCAGACCTATCAGCGCAACTAAGACAGGAATTACGGTATTCATTTTTTCACCCTTTCATAACGTTTGCCTTGGGTTCCTGTATTTTTGCGGAACGGCGTAGCACGGGGTGCATAATACGGCTGGCTGTATTTGAGGCTACGCAGATAAACATGGCGCAACATCGGATCTGATTTAGCCATTTTCCTTAACAGGAAAAGTGCTCCCCCCCAAATCCCGATGCCTACACCGGCAGCGATCCAGTCTTGTGATGTAAAGATAAGGACCGCTGCCAGCAGGATTGAAAACATAACCAATTCACGGTCCCCGCCCATGAAGAGGTTCGTTCTTGAAGCCGCCCTACGAATGGGGATCGTGCGTAATGCCATGGTTATGCCACTCCCCCTGTTTTAGAGCTGGTCAGCATTGCTGCCAGTTCTGCACCCTGCCCAGTGATTGCAGACAACGTGTTTTGAGCCGCAACCAGGAAGCTAAGAACAAGAACGATGAAAATCAGAGTACGAAGGAACCCGTTCATATCACCGCCGAAGATCAACATCGCGCCTGCACCTACCAGGCCGATAATGGAAGCGGTATATGCAAATGGTCCTGTAACAGAAGTACGGATGTTGGTCATCCAGTCATCGAACGGCAGGCCACCGCCTGATGTGTTTGACGCCAGAGCAGGTTCAGCTGCCATGAAAAACAGCATCGCGCCCAAAAATGCAATAAAGGCGTGTTTGCTGAGATTGAAGTGGGAAAGACCTGTTTTCATTAAATAACCCCTTACTAAGGTTGTTCTGGAACGATTTGAATAAGGTTGAGCTTTATGGCCTGCCCGATGGCCTGAGTCTCGTTGCTGTGTGTGGTAGATATGTCCTCCATTTTTTAAGCTGCAATGAGCTGGGAAATGTATTCCCCGTTTTCATAACCCTGAATCTCGCGGATTTCTTTAATCCGGCGACCCTCAGAAGTTTTAGAAATCTGGACGATCACGTTGACCGCTTCGCCGATTACCGGCTCAATTTCTCGCGGAGCAAACGGGTTACGTGAAATCAGTGAACGCAGACGCGTGAGAGCAGAAAGCGTGTTGTTGGCGTGAAGTGAGGCCGCGCCGCCCTCATGCCCGGTGTTCCAGGCGTCAAGCATATCGAGGGCTTCCGGGCCGCGTGTTTCACCTACGAAAATACGGTCAGGTCGCATACGCAGGATCAGACGAAGAATGTCTGTCATGGTGACGTCAACGGTGGTGTGATACTGAACAAAATTTTGCGCGGCGCACTGCAGTTCGCCCGTATCTTCGATAATGCAGATACGCTCGTCTGGAAACTGACGAACTATTTCAGCAATGATGGCGTTTAACAGCGTTGTCTTCCCTGAACCAGTACCACCAATAACCAGAATATTTTTATGCGCGGCAATTGCGCGACAAATAAAATCAGCCTGCGCCCTGGTCATTACGCCTTTATCTACATATTCATCCAGAAGGAAAATGCGTGAGGCTTTCTTACGAATAGCAAAGGTTGGACCTGCAACCAGTGGCGGCAGCTGACCCGCAAAACGGGAACCATCAATAGGGAGTTCACATTCAAGAAATGGCGATTTGTGATCGATAATCTTTTTGTGAAAGCCCGCGATAGTTTGAAGAATGGTTTTTGAACGTTGTACAGGCACTGTTCCCATGCAGAACATAGGCTGACCGAATTTCTCACGCCACAGCTTGCCATCCGGGTTGAGCATGATTTCCAGCGTTTCAGGATCTTCCAACGCTTCCATCAAACTTGGCCCCATGTCCCTTTTGAGCTTTTCTATCGCTCTTAAATCAACGGAATCTACAGCGTCCATAATTCCTCTTTTTCTTTACACAGCTTTTACAATAGAAATTACGGCAAACGATATACCGAAACAAACTTGCAAGCAAGAGTTAATCCAGCATTAAAGCGAAATTATTGGTGGTTCGAAGACGGGGAAAGGGGATGTTTTTTAGCGGCTAAAATCTGCATCCCTGCAGAACCATCCTTTTCTGGCGTTAACTGTCTTTCTTTTCCTGCATTTTTTCCAGCATTGCCTTTGCTTCCTGCCCTAACTTCTGGCGAGCCTGATCACTCCACATACGTACCCGAAAGGCTTGCTGTTCGGAAAGTATGACGGACACTCTTACATAGCCAGGGGGAAGGCTCTTAACAGGTTTTCCATCAGCCATCAGCATAAGGCTGTGTTCATCAAGATCAGTTGTTTCAAGGAGAACAGGAAGGGCTACATCGAGGGCATTAGCAATGGATTCCATCACCCTTAAAGATGGGTTCGCTTTTCCATTTGTTAGGTCCGACAAAAAAGAGATTGAAACCCCAGCTTTTTGGGAAAGCTCCTGCTTTGTCATACCTCTTTCTTCAAGCAGTCTGAGGATGTTAGTAAAAAAAATTAGGTTGTACACGATACGCTTACGCCTCGATGTAAATTTTAGCGGCTAAAATGTTGACCGAATCAAATTGTTTAGCTAAACTCTATATTCCCTAGTCACAGAGATAGAGATCTGCATATGAAAAATCTTAATCGTTTTCAGTTTATCGGAAATCTAACAAAAGACACAGAGTTACGGTATACAGCAAAAAGCACACCGATCGCAATTTTCGATATAGCGGTTAACGGGAGCTATAAAGAACAGGAAAGCGGTGAAGTCAAGGAATATACCGACTTTTTCCGTATCAAGGTATGGGGTAAGGCTGCAGAAAACGCTGCAAAGTTCCTGGGGAAAGGTTCGCAGGTTTTTGTAGAAGGTTCTATGCGTAACACTCAGTATGAATCGAACGGCCAAAAAGTGTATGGCATCGATTACATTGCTGAGAATATCCAGTATTTAAATACAAAATCCCCGGCAAGCAGTCCCGCAGCTGCAGGTAATGAAAACTGATTGATGGGGCAAGATGGTATAGAATGGAAGGCCCGATGAGGGCCTTTTCTCAATGCGCTGTCAAAGCGGCGAGGCATTTATGACTAAAGAAGAAAAAGACGCTCAACTTGAACAGCTAAAAAAAGCTGCACAGGCACAGCGCACCAAATCAGTAGAAAAGAAAAACTCTTCTAATCAACTTTCGCTTTTTGATATAGCGCCTTGGCCGGACTCTATGAGAGCCTTGCCGAACGATTATGCCCGTTCAGCGCTTTTTACAGTCAAAAACAAACGCCAGCCGCGAGAAGCACTGCAGAAGAAAGAAATCTATCACATTAATAAAGACATCCGTATCACCTATACCGGGCTTGAACTGCGTGCCGATGACGACGAACTGGTCTGGCAGCAGGTTCTGGAGTACGCCAAGAGAAAACCTATAGGTGCTCCAATTACGTTTAGTTTCTATGAACTCTGCCAGGATCTTGGTTGGTCTTATAATGGCCGTTACATCGAAAAGGCAGAAGAATGCTTAACTCGGTTACAGGCTACTGCAATGCAGTTTATCTCTGATCGTATCGGCCAGCTGGATTCGGTTTCGTTGATAGGTCGTTTTAAAGTGTTAGATAGGGGAAAGCGTTCTTCACAATGCGAAGTAATCATTGATAAAGAAATGATTCTTCTTTTTGCTGATGGACATTATTCAAAGTTTGTTTGGGAAAAGTACCGAAAACTGTCTCCCACTGCCCGCCGCTTGTTTGACTATTTCAGTTCCCACCGTGATCCGTATCCAATGAAACTGGAAACGTTTCGTCTTATGTGCGGTTCTGAAACATCTACGCCACGTAAGTGGAAACAACAGGTTAGTAAGGCTTGTGATGAACTTAATGAAAGCGGATTGGTTTATAACGCCTTCGTCAATGGTTCATTAGTTGGTTGCCAACGGTCCAATCCTGAGCCGATCAAAGCTCCTGACGGGAAAGACGGTGAAGGCGACGGAGAGTGATGTTCATGACATTTGAGGTACGCATTATGACATATGAGGTACGCTCAAAAAGTTTAGCTGCACAATTTATCAGCAAAAAAAAGTTTAGGTCGTGTTTAGCTCATTCTGGTAATTGAACTTGGGGTCAGTTTGGATATCGAAAATTATTGTACGTTAGGCTCATTTTTTGACCATCAATGATGAGCCAATATCTGGCGAAATTTAACAGAACCGCCTATGCCCCAAATCCCGTATCGGTAGATATCATTTTTGTAGTAACTTTCCTTCCGACAGTATCACAGCCAAAAATAATATAAATATATGATTTATATCGTAAATAAAGGTAGTTATGTTTATTCTTAGTTATACTATAGTGGAGTATGCATTGACGATAATTATATACTCCACTATAGTATATAAAATCAAAAATGGTGAGGTAAATAATGCCCAGTACTCCTGAAGAGAAAAAAAAGGTCCTTACCCGTGTTCGCCGCATTCGGGGTCAGATTGATGCTCTGGAAAGAGCGCTGGAAAATGGTGCTGAATGCCGTTCCATTCTTCAGCAGATAGCTGCCGTTCGCGGAGCAGCTAACGGTCTTATGGCAGAGGTGCTCGAGAGCCACATACGGGAAACCTTTGACCAGAATGACAGCTACAGCCATGAAATCAGTAAATCCGTTGACGATACGATTGAACTGGTTCGCGCCTATCTTAAATAGCTAAGCCATCACATTGAGGATAATTTACATATGAAATCACGTGCTGCCGTTGCATTTGCACCAGGGAAGCCCCTGGAGATTGTTGAAATTGATGTTGCACCACCTAAAAAAGGCGAGGTGCTGATTAAAAATACCCACACCGGTGTCTGCCACACCGATGCCTTTACCCTCTCCGGGAACGATCCTGAGGGCGTTTTCCCGGTGGTTCTCGGCCACGAAGGGGCCGGTGTCGTCGTGGAGGTCGGTGAAGGCGTGACCAGCGTGAAGCCGGGAGACCATGTGATTCCGCTTTACACCGCCGAATGCGGGGAGTGTGAATTCTGTCAGTCCGGGAAAACGAACCTCTGTGTATCGGTTCGCGAAACTCAGGGAAAAGGACTGATGCCTGACGGAACCACCCGCTTTTCTTACAATGGCCAGCCTCTTTACCACTACATGGGATGCTCCACCTTCAGTGAGTATACGGTAGTGGCCGAGGTTTCTCTGGCAAAAATTAACCCGGAGGCAAACCATGAACACGTCTGCCTGCTGGGCTGTGGCGTGACTACCGGGATTGGCGCTGTTCACAACACAGCGAAAGTACAGCCTGGAGATTCTGTCGCTATTTTTGGTCTTGGCGCAATCGGTCTGGCTGCCGTTCAGGGGGCTCGCCAGGCAAAAGCAGGACGCATTATCGCTATCGACACCAACCCGGCCAAATTCGAACTTGCCCGTCAGTTCGGTGCAACCGACTGCATCAACCCGAACGACCATGACAAACCGATTAAAGATGTGCTGCTTGAAATCAACAAATGGGGCATTGACCACACTTTTGAATGTATCGGTAACGTCAACGTTATGCGTGCGGCGCTGGAAAGTGCTCACCGTGGCTGGGGCCAGTCCATTGTCATCGGCGTGGCCGGCGCCGGGCAGGAGATATCCACCCGTCCATTCCAGCTCGTTACCGGGCGCGTATGGAAAGGTTCTGCTTTCGGCGGAGTGAAAGGCCGTACGCAACTTCCGGCCATGGTAGAAGATGCCATGAAGGGTGAAATTGAACTGGAGCCATTTGTTACCCACACGATGACGCTGGATGAAATCAATGAGGCCTTCGATCTTATGCATGAAGGTAAATCAATCCGTACGGTAATCCGTTACTGATAGCGTCTTAACTGAGTCAAACCAACTGAAGGAAATGGATCATGGCAACACCTGTAATTTCTGGTAATGACGTTTTTTCCCACGTCTTCATCGGTGCATCCGATGTTGAAAAATCCGCTGATTTTTACGATGCTGTCCTCGGTACGCTTGGCATCAATAACCTCGGCCCGTTTGGCAATGGCTGGGTACTTTATGGTCGCGAAAAGCCAGCCTTTATTATTGCACATCCGGGCAACGGTGAAGCGCCATCGGCCAACGGCGTTACTGTCGGCTTTGCAGCTGCAAGTCCGGAAGAAGTTGATGCTTTCCACGCCGCGGGCCTTGCCGCCGGAGGGAAAGATGAAGGTCAGCCTGGCCCGCGCAGCCATCTCCCTGGAGCCTATGCAGCCTACCTGCGAGACCCTGCGGGTAACAAAATCACGGCTTATACGTTCATCTGACGTCCGGCTATAAAGAGACTTCCCCTGACTCCCTGTCAGGGGAAATAACCATGAGACAGAGGCTGATGGAACTCATCGAGCAGCATGCCAGCGCTGGCGGCTGGCAAAACGTATACCGCCATAATTCACAAACACTTAATTGTGGGATGAATTTCGGTGTTTATCTTCCCCCCAAAGCAGCAACAGAAAAACTGCCGGTCCTGTACTGGCTCTCGGGTCTGACCTGTACGGAGCAGAATTTCATCACCAAATCGGGTATGCAGCATTATGCCGCCAGGAACAACATCATCGTCGTTGTTCCTGATACCAGTCCCCGTGGAGAGCATGTCGCAGATGCTGACAGCTACGATCTGGGCCAGGGTGCCGGATTTTATCTGAACGCGACGGAACATCCGTGGAACACGCATTACAGGATGTATGACTATATTCTCCATGAGCTTCCGGATGTTGTCATGGAGCATTTACCTGTAACATCAAGGAAATCAATATCCGGTCACTCCATGGGGGGGCTGGGAGCGCTGGTTCTGTCGCTGCGAAATCCTGATGAATATGTGAGTGTATCGGCATTTTCACCAATAGTGTCACCTTCTCAGGTGCCATGGGGACAACAGGCATTCACCGCGTACCTGGGTGAAAATAAAAAAACGTGGGAGCACTACGATCCCGTCAGTCTCATTTTACAGGGTGCGAAATTACCAGAAATTTTTATTGACCAGGGATTAAGTGACGCCTTTTATGAAGATCAGTTACGCACTAAAAGTCTTGAAAGAGTGTGCAACGAGATGAACATCAACACATCATTCCGATATCATACTGGTTACGACCACAGCTATTATTTCATTTCCAGCTTTATTGGTGAGCACATTGCTTACCATGCCAACAGGCTCAGGCTGTCAGCATGAGTTGATTTCCAGCCTCAGAAAATGTGCTTAATTTTCAGGCCTGAACAGGGCCTGAATCCTGCAGACCTGAGATGTGCTGTAACCGGTGGCTTCAGCAGTTTCTCTTATGCTCAGTTTCTTGACCTGTCGGTAATACAGAACTTTCTTATGTCGTTCCTGATCGGCCTGTTTGCCCCGGTATTTTCCCAGCGTATGTGCCCGTTCAATTCCCTGCTTCTGCCGATGGCGGCGGCTCAGCCAGTCCTTATGCGACATCGAGGCCATCAGGTCGATAAGCATATTATTGATGGCGGTTATCACGGCGCGGGTGATTGGGTCAGCCTGCGAAGGATCTTTATCTGACAGCGCCTGCCATGAGGTGGGTACATCGAGGCTGACAATCCGCAGCTCGTGTTGCTCGATTTGCTTTTTCAGCGTCATCCAGTCGCTGTTGCTCAGACGGGTCAGACGGTCTATCTGCTCGACCAGTAAAATATCATTGCGGTGACTGTCCATCAGTAAGCGCCCCAGTTCCGGGCGGTCAAGTTTTGTACCGCTGATGTTCTCCCGGTAGTAACTGGCTATTTTATGTCCCCGCTCCTGAACAAACTGCTCCAGCATCTCTTTTGCCCGATCGGCGAACTGATCTTCCGTCGATGCCCTTAAATAAGCTCTGATGAACATTTTTCCACCACGTTATCGCATTTAAGTTATTGCATTTAATCTATCGCATATAGGTTATGTCATTCATCGTGTGCCGTCACGTTTTGAATATGGCGTCAGGGTGTACCCTTATGCGATACCATTTTTGTTAAAAATTCCGCATCAAATAATTTATGAGGGAAACTATATGGCAAGGAGGCAGATTCTTTCTCTGTCGGAAAGAGAATCATTACTGGCATTACCGGACGATGAGTTAACGCTGACACGAATGGCGTATTTTAGTGAGCATGATCTGGCGCTTATCAGTGCTCACCGTAAACCCGCCAGTCGTTTTGGTTTTGCCGTCCTTCTTTGCTATCTGAAAAATGTCGGCTTTGCACCGGATAAAAAAATCCCACCCTCTGATGCGCTGCTGAAGCATATCGCCAGCAGGCTAAAACTTACCGGGGATCTCTGGCCTGCTTACCTTTCCGGCAGGGAAACCACGCGACGCGAACATTTAACCGAACTGTACCGCTATCTTGGCGTAAAAGCGTTTACCGGAAAAATACAGCAGGACTGTATTACACACCTGCTGCCGATGGCGACGCGCACCGATAAAGGTATTCTCCTGGCCGAAGAACTGCTGGTCTGGCTCCGGAAGAACAACGTGATAATTCCCGCGATTGATGTCGTGGAGCGTACCTGTGCGGAGGCCATGGCTGGCGGCGATAAAATCGTATTTCAGACCCTGAATGCCCCGTTAACTCCGGCTCACAGGGATGCCCTGGATCGTTTACTTGAGTCCTCAGATAATCAGCCTTCCAGGCTGACATGGCTTCTGCAACCGCCGGGTAAAATCAATGGTAAGAACGTGCTGCAACACCTTGATCGGCTCAGTAGCATTGAATCGCTGGCATTACCTGAAGGTATAGATCGTACCATTCACCAGAACCGGTTGCTGAAACTGGCGCGGGAAGGCCGAAAGATGAGTAGCCGGGATTTGACCCGATTTTCAGCAGCCCGCCGTCATGCGATCCTGGTGTGCGTGCTGGAAGAAGCCAGAGCCACACTGACAGATGAAGTGATTGAGCTGCATGAACGCATGCTGAACAGCCTGTTCAGCAAAGCCAAAAGAACACAGGCTGAGCGCCTTCAACAGACCGGAAAGCTAATCCAGTCAAAACTGAGGCAGTACATAGATGTCGGCCAGGCACTGTCTGAAGCTCGTGATTCCGGTGGCGATCCATGGCTCGCAATAGAAAACATACTCCCATGGCCTGAATTTGTCGCCAGTCTGGAGGAAACACGCCATCTTGCCAGAAAAAATAATTTTGACCCGTTACATATTATTACCGAGAAATACAGCACATTACGGAAATATGCCCCGCGCATGTTGTCCGCTTTACAGTTAATCGCAACCCCGGCAGCGCAACCTCTGGCTGATGCGCTGGTTGTGATCAAGGATATGTACCGGAAGCAGTCGCGTAAAGTTCCGGCGACAGCGCCGCTTGAGTTTGTCCCTGAAAGCTGGCGCAAAGTGGTGATTACACCTGCGGGTATTGACCGGCAGTACTATGAATTTTGTGCGCTCAGCGAGCTTAAGGGTGCATTGCGCTCCGGGGACATCTGGGTTAAAGGCTCACGCCGCTACAAAAACTTTGATGATTACCTCATTCCCGAAAAGGACTTTGACAAACTCACACCGGCGCTGCCCCTGCCCGTATCTGCTGATTATCATGAGTACATTACCAGCCGTAAGACTCTGCTTCAGTCCAGACTTGAAGAGGTCAATGCCATGGCTGCCCTTGGTGAGCTGCCCGATGTCGAAATATCTGACAGGGGAGTAAAAGTCTCTCCGCTGGATAACTGCGTCCCGGTACAGGTTTCACCGCTGGCAGAGCTGGTTTACAGCATGCTACCGCGCCCTAAAATCACGGAAATTCTCGATGAGGTAAACAGCTGGACGGCGTTTACCCGACATTTTTCGCATATAAAAAATGACATTACCCGTCCCGATACCCGCCTGCTCCTCACCACCATCCTTGCGGATGGCATCAATCTTGGCCTGACCAAAATGGCGGAAGCCTGCCCCGGAAGCACCAAATCATCACTGGAAGATATCCAGGCATGGTACATCCGCGACGAAACCTATTCAGCCGCCCTCGCAGAGCTGGTAAACGCGCAGGGGAAAAGACCACTGGCGGCATTCTGGGGAGACGGGACAACGTCATCATCAGATGGACAGAATTTCAGAACAGGCAGCTCAGGCCGCTACGCAGGGCAGGTTAACCCGAAATATGGGCAAGAGCCTGGACGTCAGTTTTATACCCATATTTCGGATCAATACAGCCCGTTTTACACCTGCATAATCAGCCGGGTCAGGGATTCAACCCATGTGCTCGATGGCTTGCTGTACCACGAAAGCGACCTGGAAATCAGGGAGCATTACACCGATACCGCTGGTTTCACCGATCATGTCTTTGCCCTGATGCATCTGCTGGGATTTGCGTTCTGTCCGCGGATCAGGGATCTCCACGACAAAAAGCTGTTTATCAAAGGGAAAGCAGACCAATACCCGGCGCTTCAGTCACTGATATCAACGACCAGCCTGAATCTGAAAGAGATCGAAATTCACTGGCGTGAAGTACTTCGTCTGGCCACTTCAATAAAGCAGGGAACCGTGACGGCATCCCTGATGTTGAAAAAGCTTGCCAGCTACCCCAAACAAAACGGACTTGCCAAAGCACTGAGGGAAATTGGTCGTATTGAACGAACTCTGTTTATGCTCGACTGGTTCCGCGATCCGGCACTTCGTCGGCGGGTACAGGCGGGACTGAATAAAGGAGAAGCCCGTAACGCGCTGGCGCGTGCGGTATTCCTACACCGGCTGGGTGAAATCAGGGACAGAAAACCGGAAAATCAGAGCTATCGCGCCAGTGGACTGACGCTGCTGACGGCTGCCATATCCCTGTGGAATACCGTCTATATGGAAAGAGCGGTCGATGCCCTGAAGCGCAAAGGGGTGAAGATCAACGAGCAACTGCTGTCGCATTTGTCCCCGTTAGGCTGGGAACACATCAATCTGACAGGCGATTATATATGGAAAAGCAACCGGATACCGGCTTCCGGTAAGTTTCGTCGGCTGAGACCAGCTAAAGTCGAAAGGTCAAAAAATAGCCTTAACGTACAATAATTTTCGATATCCAAACTGACCCCAACTTGTGTATTTTATCCACGGAATCTGTGGATAAGTGTGTTATTAACCCGGAATTATCACGACATATGAGGTACGCTTTAACGACATATGAGGTACGTGTTGGCGACATTTGAGGTACGCTTTCATGACATTTGAGGTACGCTTTAACGACATATAAGGTACGCCATTATGACATTTGAGGTACGCTTTTATGACATATGAGGTACGCCTGTGGATGAAATTTATTATAAAATTCAATACGTTAAACGCCTTTTCCACAGCCCTCTAACCAGATCTTTAACCTGATCCTTAACCGATCCTCTAACCAATTTTAACCAATAAAAACATAACCTTATTTTTAACCGCGTCTAACGACGCCCCCGAAGGGGGGAAACCCCCCTTCTCAATCCCTCCCGGCCGCAAGCGGCCTCCCATCCCCCCAGGGGCAAGCCCCTCGACCGCAAGCGGTCTTCACCCCAAACCAAAATGACTCACTCGCTTCGCGAGCTTAGGCCGCTTCGCTCTGCCAGAGATAAATCTCTGGCGCAGTCCCACTAACCAACGTGCAAAGCATCTGGCCGTTAAAGGATTTCTGCTCCGGGCCTTAAAAGGCCCAAAGCAGAAACCTTAACGGATGATGTAACTACTTAATAACTCACTCGCTACGCGAGCATAGGCCGCTTCGCTCTCGGCAAAGTACCTTTGCCGGGCATAGATACTCGCTAGAGATACCAGGCACACTTCGAAATACTGAATGCGCTACAGAACCGGAGGGTTTACGCCAGAAAGAAGGGCTTTAAAGGGATCGTCTTAGGATCGTTATGCGAAATTGGATCATTTTTCGAATGTTCTAAATTGGTGGCTTCATGTTCCATTTTGGTTGCATGGACCGTATTTGATGATATAATGAACACTCAATACTATGATGGAGCGCTGGAATGATTGGTAGCTTTAAGGACGGCCAGAACGGTGAGCTTGCAACGTTCTACGTGCATGGGACACGGAGCGCAAAGATACCGGCCATCATTGAAAAGCCGCTTCGCCGTAAGCTGTCTCTTCTGGCCGCTGCCAGCAGTGAAAAATCATTGTTCTCGCCGCCCGGTAACAATTATGAACGCTTGCAGGGTAATCTCGCTGGATGGTCAAGCATTAGGGTGAGCATTCAGTGGCGTCTAATCTTTCGCTGGCGCGATGGCCATGCTTACGACATTTATCTCGATCCACATAAGTACCGCTAGGGGGGAATATGGATACGATCACCGCAGAACCAACCACTGTAGGCGAAATGCTGTCAGAAGAGTTTTTAAAGCCGCTGAACATCACCCAGGCAGAGCTGGCGCTGGTAATGGGTGTGTCCCGTAAAGTTATCGGCCAGATAATCAATAACAGCCGCCGTATCAGCGTAGCAGAAGCCTCACAGCTGGCCGTATTGTTCCAGACTGATGAAGATTTCTGGATTAACCTGCAGGCCGCTCATGACCGTTGGGAGAGCCGAAATATTATAGCGAATAACCATTTCCGCCCTATTCAGGATCTGCTCGCGGAGGCAGGTTGATGATCAATTACGTAGAAATAGCCCGGAGCTGGCGATTACAGAACCCGGAACATGCCGATAGCGGCATAGTGCTTATCTGGAATGATGCGGTTTACGGCTGGAAAAACTGTCTGCGTGACCCTCAACATGAAAGACCTGGTGCAATAGCTATTGATTCCAGTGAGCATATTTTTATTGCCGAAGGTGGTAACGAGTATGATGGTGCGAAGTGTTGGGTTGTTTTGGAAAATAAGAAGGAACTTATATGAATGATAATGCGCATTTTGAAACGGTATTTACGACATTCCCGTTACTTCACTTTGGAATGATTGTTGCCGCTTTGTCGTATATAACTTTTGCGGTAATGATGAATTTCATCAAGCGTAGTCAATTTTTAAAGAAAGTTTTAGATGGTAAGTATGATCTACCTGGAAATGATGATAATGAAGAAGAGGTCTGGAAGAAGGAACCATTTTTAAGTTTTATAAAATGGGACAGAAAACGCTGCATTATCCAGTCAATAGTATCTGCCGTTTTCTTTGTTTTGATTATTGCATCATTTATTTATTATCTGCTTGAGGTGGGGACAAAAAAGGATTTATATTTGTTTGTGTTTACTTTTTCATTACTTGCAAGTTTTCACAATTTAATAAAGTCAATTCACGCAATGATTGACGCCAAGAAAATGAATAAAGATCTCAAAGAGAATATAAGTGCTGATTTGTTTAATTCACACTTCACAAAATTTATTAAAGCAGAAGGTATTTATTTATACTGTTCTCTATTTTTTGATATTGCATGTATCATTGTTATTGGGTGGTTGCTGTATTCAGAATTTGTCGGGAAATAGAATAAAACACTTCACATTATAGGACAAAATGTCCTATAATGTTTGTGAAGGCCGGGTAAGTCACTCAGGTCAATTACCGGAGAACTCCGATGAAAGATGTACTTAAGAACCTCCCTCCCCTTGTCGATACTGTAACTGTTAAGGTTGCTAACGTTACTAAGTACGACGATCACCAGGTAGAAATTCGCGAGGCTGATACCAATCTTCTTATCTGGCGCGCATGGGATTTTGAACCGGACTTTGAATATAATTTTAAGCAGCAGCTGCAGCGCTTCATTAAAAACTGATTTGCAAACTGGCCCGCATAGCGGGCCTTCTTAAATTTATTCAGCTCTTAGATAAAAAGGAAATATGATGACAAATAAAATTGGCCCAACAGTTTATAAGTTAGTTTATGAGTATTCGAATCAATCCGAACACCCTCTTAACGAGAGCGACAATGATGCAATGGCTGAATACTTTAACGATCTCGTCAAGCGCCTTGTCGGTGGTGATGCGATAGATGCAGATACAATGCTGAGACTTGCTAAGGAATACAATATTGACGTTCTACGCGTACCAGAAATAGCCCGTTTCCTTAGCAAGTGGGGGCTTGATGAATAAGTAAGCAGTTTTGATATAAGCAATAAAAATGGTTTTATTAAGTGTTGAGGTATAGGACAAAATGTCCTATACTATTTGTGAAGGCCGGGTAAGTCACTCAGGTCAACTACCGGAGAACTCCGATGAATAATGAAGTTATCGTTACTGCTCGTAAACTTACAGATTATGAAGAACGCCTGATGTTTATGCCGAAATTCTTCGGCCAATACTGGCTTTTGGTGGAAAATCACACTTATAAGTGGATGCGTAAATTAAGTCCTGAAAATAAAAGCCAATATTTAAGTAGTGCGCTGGATAAAATTGAAGCCCATTATGATGGTGGTGAGTGGGATTTTTATGAACTTTCAAATGGTGGTTATTTTATGGCACCAAACAGCCGTGAACATTACCGTATTTCTGTCCAGGGTAATTACTTTGACGGTTTGTTAAGCGCAGAAGCTGCAGGTATGGTGGCAACCAGTTTTGTGCTGGCCCAGCTTGCTAATTCTAATCTGCCATTTTCAGAAAGATGCAGTGCTTATTATCATCAGCTGTTTGATTACGCCAGCGGGCATCAAGAATATGCGCAGTTCCGTGCGGCCATCGATTAAGTGAGTCTTTATCCCCTGCTCTGCAGGGGATTTTTCAGGGGTTTAATATGTCCAAACATTATCCTGGCGATGACTCTCGCGATCAGCAAATGGAAGCCATTGCGCAGCAGCTGCCGGACGACCATCGCATTCTGGACGCGGCGTACTCAGCGCTAATTGATTTGAATAAAGCCTGTATGACCGGTGATCTGCAACAGCGTCATGATGCTGTGTACCGGTTTGAAGCCTGTATCTGGAAAATGAACGGTAAAACCTTCTTTGGGTGTAATGCCGGTGAACATGAAGCGGCTCATGTTATCAGTGAATATTGCCGTGCTGATGACGGTAGCGTTCCTATGTGGGGCCAGCACGGTGATTTTATCATCGAAAGTTTCAGTGGTATGCGAGCAAGGGTTAAGGTCGAAGCCGGATGTATGATGGGGTATCTTTCCACCTCGTTTCATGCCGTTGATTTAGGCGCACCCTTTGTATCCGAAACAGGGTATCGTTCGCATTTTGTTAGGCTTTCAGAAGTCAGACCTGGAGAAACCGTTGATGCACATGTATCCCGCGTATTTCAAAGCCTGATTGACGCCAGAAAGAAACCTGCTTTTATCGCTGCTGATTCCCGTGACAGGCTGGCATCTGAGCCTTTGCCTGATTGGTTAAAATCCCTTTCGCCTCCCCCTGACAGAACGCCTCTAACGCTCCCTGACGGCTTTGTTAGGGTTGAGGCGTTATTACCCGCCTCTAAAGCATTTATCGCCCGTAAATGGGCTGTAGCAGCCCAGGAACGCATTACAGCTGTTATGCAGAGAGAACGGGAGGCTGAAAGAGAAGCTATGAGGGCCGAAAGCGAACGGCGCAAGCAGCTGGCAAAGGAACGTCCCAAAGAATACAAAGATAGGATGATTACCGTTGAGCGCTACAAGGAATTTTACGTTGGTGCTCGATGTGAAATCGTGAGTGTGCATCATCCGGTGTTTGCTAAAAATATTGGCACTATTGTAAAAATCGTTACGATATACGATTCAGGATGCGTGGAGGCGCATGAAGATAAGCCTATACGTTATAGAATCAACCGTCGCGGAACTCAGGTAGTGGATTTTGACCCTACTTGCGTTCGTACTTTTTACAATGTTGATCAACTGAAATTACTGGAAGACAACAAAACAGGTGAATCGTGAATGCAAACTAAACCCTACCCTGTCTCAATCAGGTCAGAATGTTTTTTACCCTTTGGTGCGGGATGGGTTTGTCCGACGCCAGAAGAAATTCGTACTTTGATGCAGATAGCAGAGCTAACAGGAAGCAAAGCAGCCACACTGACCGGACTGAAAGACAGTCGAACCGTCAGGCGCTGGATTGGGGGAGATACCCCCATTCCTTTTTCGGCCTGGGCTATCCTGGTTGAATATGCCGGATTGGGTAAAATCTGGAAGGTGTGAAAAGAATTTTAGCCGCTAAAATTGCAGGATAGGACAAAATGTCCTATAATATTTGTGAAGGCCGGGTAAATCACTCAGGTCAGCAGCCGGAGAATTCCGATGAAAAATACACTTATCCATACCCACTGCAAGCGTTGCGGCTGCAGTCTCACCATGCTTAAACATAGCGTTTTTGGTGCAAATTCATTAAAGGCTGAATTAGGCCAAATTTGTGCTGAATGTCTTACGCCAGAAGAAAATCAACGTATCAGTAAAGAAATCATGGAGCTTGCTGTTCGGCGCGTATGCCAGCCAACATTAACGCTTCATCGCAGAGGACACTAGCTAACCGGTTCAGTGTCTGAATCCAGCAGGAGGCCAGTATGACCAATGTCGTTAAATTTCCTCGTCAAGAGGACAGTAAACCGCAGCAGGGCCAGCCGGTCGAGAATGCTGCCGGTCAAACATCAGGGAGCGCCATGCGTAATATCATGCATGGAGTCATTGGTGCGGTGTACATGGTGCTGGTCATTCTATGGATTCCTGTTCGCTTCCTGCTGATCGCGAACGTTGTCATTCAGTTTTTCAAAATGATGTTTAAATGGAGTGATGGCCCGTTTGCTGCAGCCTGGCCGTTTGTGATCAGTTTCTTTGTACTGGCAGCCCTGACTTACATTATGGCTACATGGAAGCCCAAAGCGCCGTAATACTAATCAGCTGTCATTTATGCTGGGGACACAAAATGATTTATGCAGGTGTTTTGAAGCCGTTTGTGGGAGCTATCAGCGTCGGCTTTTTGATTTCGCTTATCATTGTAATTTGGTTAATGTGGCGTTATCGCAAGTGGGGTAAGGATCGGTTTCTTACTGAGAGTCTGGTGATATTGGTTGTATTTATTGCTAGTTTAATCACAGTGTTTCTGTTACCAACTTACAACGATGAAGACGTGAAATATGGCGAGAAGCTATCCAGCTGCAGGATGATTGAAGAAAATGCCTTCAATGGTTCTTTTAATGAAAATGTCAATAAAATCAATTGCGATGGCGTGATCACAAATATTCCTGTCAGTACGTACCAAAAAATGATTTACGCATATCAGGAAAAGAATAAAGGAGGTTAGCTTTGGCCGGAACTTCATTCAGACTCAGAAGGTTTATTGTAGGTAATGCTGTATGTCGGTTTCTTTTGCAGAGACAATTTTATGTGTTCCTGACGTGGGGAGTGATCACCTTCTTGCAGGCTGTTCTCTTTGCATTAGCCGGTGAATACAGGTATTCCCTGATTTTCCTTTTTGTGTCTGCTCTTACTCCTGGTCTGGCCCCGAACGACAGCTTTGCCGAACCCTTAAAGAGCAAGAACGCGGCGATACGCGCCCTGGCTACGTATGGAAGTCGGCATTACAGGAAATGTCGTTTACTGTGCCTGTTGGCAGTCATATTGATGATGGTGAGCATCATAAAATAAACCGGCTAAGCCGGTTTTTTTTTACTCATTTCTTGTCATTACCTTTTTGTTTAGCTAAACTCATGTATAGCTAAACACGGAGGGCGTTATGACAAAGATTTTAACTACCGCAGAACACAATCAAGCGACAGCTGATCTCGCCACATTAACCGCTATCGTTGAGAACTACGCAGTTACCCACCCCAAGAAACATGGCTGGAGTACCCTGGGCGCATTTTGTATGCCTGCAGTTTTCGTTCTTGTTGTTGGATACCACACCATGAAGGATATTGATCCGAGGGGTCTGACGCTCAGTGGAACGAAAACTCACGTTAAGGGATTTTGGTCATGAGATTATCAAAAAGGATCTTCACCTAGATCCTTTTAAATTAAAAATGAAGTTTTAAATCAATCTAAAGTATATATGAGTAAACTTGGTCTGACAGTTACCAATGCTTAATCAGTGAGGCACCTATCTCAGCGATCTGTCTATTTCGTTCATCCATAGTTGCCTGACTCCCCGTCGTGTAGATAACTACGATACGGGAGGGCTTACCATCTGGCCCCAGTGCTGCAATGATACCGCGAGACCCACGCTCACCGGCTCCAGATTTATCAGCAATAAACCAGCCAGCCGGAAGGGCCGAGCGCAGAAGTGGTCCTGCAACTTTATCCGCCTCCATCCAGTCTATTAATTGTTGCCGGGAAGCTAGAGTAAGTAGTTCGCCAGTTAATAGTTTGCGCAACGTTGTTGCCATTGCTGCAGGCATCGTGGTGTCACGCTCGTCGTTTGGTATGGCTTCATTCAGCTCCGGTTCCCAACGATCAAGGCGAGTTACATGATCCCCCATGTTGTGCAAAAAAGCGGTTAGCTCCTTCGGTCCTCCGATCGTTGTCAGAAGTAAGTTGGCAGCAGTGTTATCACTCATGGTTATGGCAGCACTGCATAATTCTCTTACTGTCATGCCATCCGTAAGATGCTTTTCTGTGACTGGTGAGTACTCAACCAAGTCATTCTGAGAATAGTGTATGCGGCGACCGAGTTGCTCTTGCCCGGCGTCAACACGGGATAATACCGCACCACATAGCAGAACTTTAAAAGTGCTCATCATTGGAAAACGTTCTTCGGGGCGAAAACTCTCAAGGATCTTACCGCTGTTGAGATCCAGTTCGATGTAACCCACTCGTGCACCCAACTGATCTTCAGCATCTTTTACTTTCACCAGCGTTTCTGGGTGAGCAAAAACAGGAAGGCAAAATGCCGCAAAAAAGGGAATAAGGGCGACACGAAAATGTTGAATACTCATACTCTTCCTTTTTCAATATTATTGAAGCATTTACCGGGTTATTGTCTCATGAGCGGATACATATTTGAATGTATTTAGAAAAATAAACAAATAGGGGTTCCGCGCACATTTCCCCGAAAAGTGCCACCTGACGTCTAAGAAACCATTATTATCATGACATTAACCTATAAAAATAGGCGTATCACGAGGCCCTTTCGTCTTCAAGAATTTTATAAACCGTGGAGCGGGCAATACTGAGCTGATGAGCAATTTCCGTTGCACCAGTGCCCTTCTGATGAAGCGTCAGCACGACGTTCCTGTCCACGGTACGCCTGCGGCCAAATTTGATTCCTTTCAGCTTTGCTTCCTGTCGGCCCTCATTCGTGCGTTCTAGGATCCTCCGGCGTTCAGCCTGTGCCACAGCCGACAGGATGGTGACCACCATTTGCCCCATATCACCGTCGGTACTGATCCCGTCATCAATGAACCGGACTGCCACGCCCTGAGCGTCAAATTCCTTTATCAGTTGGATCATATCGGCAGTGTCGCGGCCAAGACGGTCGAGCTTCTTAACCAGAATGACATCACCTTCCTCCACCTTCATCCTCAGCAAATCCAGCCCTTCCCGGTCTGTTGAACTGCCGGATGCCTTATCGGTAAATATAGGGGACGGTAGAGAAAACGGACAAAATCGTACGCTAAGCATGCGGCCTGTCAGGTTGAGGCCATAGAGTTTGACGTTTAGGCGTCAGATAATGCAGAAAGCGGCCCTAGTCTGACGCGATGCCAGTGAGCCGACTGACGCCCAGTTGAGGTATAGCCTAGATTGACATGCGCGATGCAACCCTTAACTTGCTTGCACCTATCGTTTCCATGCTAGCTTTATCGTAACGCTAAGGAAGCTCTGAAAAAGCCCATGTTTCGCGAAATCACCGCTCTGTAACCCGCATGGTTGCTGGGATGCATTTCTCGAGCGGGGGCTTTTTCAGACCTTCCTTAGCTTAGCGTACGATTTTTTCCGAATTCTGCGGTTCCCCCGGAAGACCTACGCAAGTTGGGCCAGCTCAGAGGTGGAATCAACGAAGGCGAGCGAATGAGGCATCTTTTCTGGCGTCTTAACTTTCTCCTTCTCTCCGGGGCAACAAACAGCGCCCAGATGTACCATGAGGCCGCCGCTCTTTCCTCCGAGCTGGATACTCGTTGGTCTTACCGCTCCAAAGAGCTTATGACGCTCTACAGCAAGGCGAAATCCTATGAGGCTGGGGAACGTGTCGAGTTCGGCGGAAAGTCGTTTGCACCGCTATACACGCCCAAAAACGACACGCTGATCAACCTATTCCAGATCTCACAGCAAGAACAAGAGCAACTGAAGACGATTATCAGCACTGACGAGGCTCAGAAGCGCCGCAGAGAGCGCGATAGACTGCGTGATGAAGAACGTCGCCGCGCCGCTGGCCAGCTTGAGCGTGAAGCCTATGAAGCCAACTCATTGAGCAGGCAAAAGCCCTGGGAAGCTATGGGCATGAGCCGGGCTAAATGGTATCGCCTGGGCAAGCCTTCACCTCAACAAAACAGTGAGACAAGTCCCTCCCCTATTACTAATGGCGAAGCCTCAGCGGTTGCCCTTCAGGCGGCCAGGTGTAAAGCCGTTTAGATGGCTATTTCAAAGTGAGTGAGATTTCGTAACGGATGGCAGCCCTAGAGGCTGCTTTCTTTTGAGGGGTTAGCAGGCGTATAGCCATGCTGGATCTCAGTCTATCACTACCTGCTTAATATTCCACCTTTAGATCCGGCAGCAGTTCGACCAGGTGGCCAACTTACCAGGCACCGGCAGCAGCTCGACCGGGTGGCCAAGTTCAGATCTGGACGCCAGAAGGAAATCAACCAGGTGGCCAACTTACCAGGCACCGGCAGCAGCTCGACCAGGTGGCCAAGTTCAGATCTGGACGCCAGAAGGAAATCAACCAGGTGGCCAACTCACCAGGCATCGGCAGCAGCTCGACCAGGTGGCCCATTTCGTACGTACGAAATCAGGCGACGCTATGCGAAATCTTGGCGGCAATCCCCCGCGACTACGTGATTTTTTTAACGTAGAGCGCGCTTTTTCTTGCCATAGTAGGCCATTTTGGCCTATAATCTTAATTAAGAAGACCGGGCACCCGCCACGGTCAATACCGGAGAACTCCGATGATCCACACAGCTAACCGCACCTTTCACCAACTCTATCGAGAATGGATACGCGAACGCCGCGAGCATATGCACAACGTTTTGACCTGGGAGCGTGATCGTTACGGTGCTCGCCTCGTCGGTCTGTTTTATCGTTACTGCAAGGTGGCCAACCCCTTTCCCCGTTGCACTCTGAATACTCGGATCAACTACCGCGCCCATGCGGTGAATCTGCCAGATTGGCCAGCCCGCAGCCTGGAGCTGAATAAAATGTGGCTCAGTTGGAGAGAAAAAAAGTAGGCCGATTTGGCCTATTTTTTATTGTACCCGCTTGACACAATAGGCCAAAATGGCCTATTATATATCTCAGAAGGCCGGGCACCCGCCACGGTCAATACCGGAGAACTCCGATGATGCAAACAGAACTTAATCCCCTGATCTGCTCCCTGGTCGCCACCCCTCGCCGTATGGCTGCAATGCCCCGCTATGTAGGCCGTTTCTATGTGGTTTTCGAGTCGATGCTTTACCAGCAAATGAAAGGGCTCTGCCGCGAGTATCGCGGGGCTTATTGGCTTATGTGGGAGCTGTCGAACGGCGGCTTTTATATGGCTCCTGGGCGTCGTGATGAAATGCTGAACATCGAGGCCATGAACTACTTTAGTGGCCAAATGAGCGCCGATGCTGCCGGGATTACCGCTTGCCTCTACCTCTATAGCCATCTGTCATTTCACACAGAAGGCGCTGACCAGGAGCGGTTTTCAAGGCTGTATCACAGCTTGCGGGATTGGGCTTGTGAGCATGACGAAAAAGAGGCCATCTTGGCCGCAATAGACTAGCAACAGAAAGCCCCGGTGATGGCCGGGGCTCTTAAAGGAGGTGCATAGGTAGAAAAAGAAATGGTGCCCCTGGTATGGCTGCAACCAATCACAGGGGCTTTCACCGGTCAATTTGAGGATAAACGCGATGAATACGGATATTGTATCACTTGCAAAACACATTGGCGACGCTCTGACGGCCCGCCGCCCCGTTCATATGCCGCGCATGAAGATGCGGGAGCTTGGCTTGCTCTTGATTGAACTGAAGGCGTATCGGGAGGCCGCCGCGACCGTTACCCATTGATAAAAAAGCCCCGGCATTGACCGGGGCTATTTGAGGATTTATCGCATGATTAGACCTGAAACGCTTAGGCCGTTCGCTGAAGATTGGCAGGCTCCAACCGCCGATGAAATCAAAGAGGTGTTGGAGCTGATTAGGCAACGAAAAGGGCTTAGTAAGCCTCTCAGTGGCGTTGATGTCGCTGATCTCGTTGGTTTGCCTGGTGAGAGAGGCAGCGGAAAGGGAACCCGAACCTTCAGGCGTTGGGTGAGCAAAACCAACCCTAGCCCTATTGCTTATGGTGCCTGGTCTATCTTGGCCCACCTGGCAGGTTTCGGGGCTATATGGGACGCTGACCGGGATTGAAACCATGACCGAACATAAGGCCGAACGTGCTCCCTGGGGAGACTTCCCGGCAGTAGTGAGGAACGGCGATCTAAAGGATCTCTCTAAAGAACCTGAATACGAAGCCGCCAAACATGGCGACCACAAGGCGATGAGCTATAAGCGCATGAAGCCGGCCGAGGACGAATTGCATTGCGAGATCAAGGCGCTGCTTGATCGCGCCAAGGCTACCGACGACCAGGAGCGTAACGAGCCGGAGCTGGACATTCCTGCCGAGATTTCTCGCCGCGAGAAGCGCCTGGAGGCGATCCAGGCGGCAAAGGCGCGCCTGGAAGCGCGCCAGCGTGAAGCGGACCAGGCCCGGGGGCGCAGCGAAGACGATGGCCGCCGGCCTCGCCATCCGGATGGCTCGGACAAGGGCGGTGGCTCGTACAAACGCGAGTTTGGTGTGCCGGATGACCGTGATCAGGAAAGCTTCACCGATCCGGACAGCCGGATCATGAAACACGCCGGTGGTGGCTCCGAGCAGAGCTACAACGGGTACACAGCGGTCGATGCCGAGCACCAGATCATCGTGGCGGCGGAGTTGACCAACTGCGCCGCGGACAGTCAGGCGCTGCTGGGCATGCTGGCAGCAGTTCAGGCCAACACCGGAGAAATGCCGGCCCAGACGCTGGCGGATGCGGGATTCCGTAGTGAGGCTGTTCTGGCAAAGGTCGCCGATCACCACGGCGATGTCATCGTTGCCCTCGGCCGCGAGGGACGTGAAGATGCCAAGGTCAATGCCAAGACCCATCCGCATACGGCGGCGATTGCGGCGAAATTGAAAACGGAGCAAGGCGATGCAGCTTACCGCCGGCGCAAGTCGATCGTGGAGGCTCCGAATGGTTGGATCAAGGCGGTGATGGGATTGCGTCAGTTCAGCATGAGGGGCCTGGACAAGGTGCAAGCCGAGTGGAAGCTCGTCTGCATGGCGCTAAATCTGAGGCGAATGGCGTATCTGTGAGGGCGAAGGTTAAATGGGGCGGCTCAAATGCACCCCAGTCGTCATAACACGCCGCGCGCCGCAAGATTGGTATCCTTGGCGCCGACGCCTTGCCAATTGCAGAGAGCGCCGCCGCCATCGTCAGTGCTCTACAGAAAACCGGTCACACGGCTCTGCCGCGCAGACTCCTAGCCTAAATGTGACAGTGGTTGGTAATCCATGCCGCCCGCAAGGGCGGCGGTGGTGGGCCAATAGATGATTTTCAGAGCCTTACTGCCCGTTGACGCCCAATCCCTCGAGCGCGAGTCTAGCCGCAGCGGCGATGACGGCCTCGCTGTGCTTGTCATCCTTGTTAGGCGCCCGGGTGTAGACGGCCAACACAATAGGTGCGCGCCCAGTGGGCCAGACGACGGCATAGTCATTTGCCGTGCCATACACTCCGCAGGTTCCGGTTTTGTCTCCGACTGCCCAGTCTGCCGGCACCGCCGCGCGGATGCGGTGGTTGCCGGTCGTGTTTCCCTTTAGCCAATCAACAAACTGCTGCCGCTGCGGCGCAGCCAGTGCAGAGCCCAGTGTCAGTTTTTGTAAGCTTTCCGTCACGGCGCGCGGCGATGAGGTATCGCGCGCATCGCCTGGGATGGCGGAGTTCAGCTCCAGCTCCCAGCGGTCCAGACGGAACGTGGTATCGCCGATAGAGCGCATGAAGGCCGTCAGCCCGGCCGGGCCGCCCAACTCCTTCAGCAACAAATTGGCGGCGGCGTTATCACTGTATTGCACGGCGGCCGCGGACAGCTCCGCCACCGTCATGCCTGTTGTCAGATATTTTTCCGAGATGGGTGACCACGGAACCAGCGCATTTTTGCCGTAACGGATGGGTGTGTCCAGCAAGCCGGCCTGCTGCTGGCTGCGAGCCAGCACAGCGGCAGCAAGAAAGCCCTTGAATGAGCTGCACAGTGGGAAGCGCTCCTCAGCGCGGTAACTTACAGTTGCGCCTGAGCCGGTATCCATCGCGTACACACCGATGGAGCCGCCAAAGTCCTGTTCGAGTTTAGCGAATGGTTCCGCGACGAGGTTGGTCAGCGCGGTGGCAGAAAAGCCAGCCAGCGGCCATGAGAGACAAGACAGCAGAACTAGACGGCGATACAGTGACATCAACGATATTCCTTGTTTGAAGGTGGAGCTAGGTGTAGCGGCCGGATGTAATCAGGCCGCTACAGCTGGGATTAGGGGTCTGACGCTCAGTGGAACGAAAACTCACGTTAAGGGATTTTGGTCATGAGATTATCAAAACTAGATCCTTTTAAATTAAAAATGAAGTTTTAAATCAATCTAAAGTATATATGAGTAAACTTGGTCTGACAGTTACCAATGCTTAATCAGTGAGGCACCTATCTCAGCGATCTGTCTATTTCGTTCATCCATAGTTGCCTGACTCCCCGTCGTGTAGATAACTACGATACGGGAGGGCTTACCATCTGGCCCCAGTGCTGCAATGATACCGCGAGACCCACGCTCACCGGCTCCAGATTTATCAGCAATAAACCAGCCAGCCGGAAGGGCCGAGCGCAGAAGTGGTCCTGTAACTTTATCCGCCTCCATCCAGTCTATTAATTGTTGCCGGGAAGCTAGAGTAAGTAGTTCGCCAGTTAATAGTTTGCGCAACGTTGTTGCCATTGCTGCAGGCATCGTGGTGTCACGCTCGTCGTTTGGTATGGCTTCATTCAGCTCCGGTTCCCAACGATCAAGGCGAGTTACATGATCCCCCATGTTGTGCAAAAAGCGGTTAGCTCCTTCGGTCCTCCGATCGTTGTCAGAAGTAAGTTGGCCGCAGTGTTATCACTCATGGTTATGGCAGCACTGCATAATTCTCTTACTGTCATGCCATCCGTAAGATGCTTTTCTGTGACTGGTGAGTACTCAACCAAGTCATTTTTCAATATTATTGAAGCATTTATCAGGGTTATTGTCTCATGAGCGGATACATATTTGAATGTATTTAGAAAAATAAACAAATAGGGGTTCCGCGCACATTTCCCCGAAAAGTGCCACCTGACGTCTAAGAAACCATTATTATCATGACATTAACCTATATGTCAAGACCCGGCTGGTTATACACGCGTTTCCTGAACAATTCAGGGCGTTTTTCATGCCATTCCTTGAGCGCCTGAACGGGTGTTTTGTGTTGGAGCGCGCGTTGCGGAATGCTGTGGTTGTAGATCTTGACGTAATTGCGCAGCGTCGATTCCAGTTCGGCAGCTGAACCAAAACGGGTCTGGTTGACGATGTCGCTGATACGACCGTTGAAGCGCTCCACCATGCCGTTGGTCTGCGGATGACGAGGCGGGATGAGCCGGTGCTCGATGCCGAGCTGCTTGCACAGGCGGTCGAACACGTGTGTGCCGCTGGGTTCCTTCTTCTTGCCGCCAGCCGTGAAGCGGTCGGTGAACTGGCTGCCGTTGTCGGTCAGAAGCTTGACGATCTTGACGGGACAGGCTTGCTGGACTTTGTTGAGGAAGTCGCCACTGCTGCCATCGGTCTGGTCGGCATAGAGCTCGATGAAGACCCAGCGCGTAGCACGGTCGATGGCAACGAAGAGATAGCGCCTTGCCGTCTCGTCGGGCATCTGCGGCAGGTACTTGATGTCGATGTGCACAAAGCCCGGCTCGTAGTCCTTGAAGGTCTTTTTCGTGGCGGGCGCAGTGCCTTCCTGCTCGACCAGGTTACGTAGATCCGAGACACCGTGGCGGCGCAGGCAACGTCCCAGGCCGGCACGCGAGACGGCTGGATTGATGAACTCGCGCGTGACCGCCAGCAGGTCGTCCGTGGGCAGCAGCAACGTCTTGCGCAGCTCCACCACGATGAGCTCCTGCTCGGGCGTGAGCGTCGTGTACATCTTGTTCGGCGCATGCGACTTGTCTTCAGGAGACTCGCGGTTTTGCCACTTTCGGATGGTTTGGCGGGTGACGTTGTACATCCTGGCCAGTTCGGCCTGCGGGAGCGTCGAGTTCCTGATTTCCTCACGGATCAGGTGGGTAGTACGGGCTTGGCTGTGCAGTGCCTGGGTCATCGAGTTGCCAGTGAAGAGTCGGATTGGAACAGTGTACGCAAAACGTGTCTGGCCTTGAAGAGCGGCCAGCTACGCATGGGTACATGATCCCACGAGTCCAGACACCTATAAAAATAGGCGTATCACGAGGCCCTTTCGTCTTCAAGAATTTTATAAACCGTGGAGCGGGCAATACTGAGCTGATGAGCAATTTCCGTTGCACCAGTGCCCTTCTGATGAAGCGTCAGCACGACGTTCCTGTCCACGGTACGCCTGCGGCCAAATTTGATTCCTTTCAGCTTTGCTTCCTGTCGGCCCTCATTCGTGCGCTCTAGGATCCTCCGGCGTTCAGCTTGTGCCACAGCCGACAGGATGGTGACCACCATTTGCCCCATATCACCGTCGGTACTGATCCCGTCGTCAATAAACCGAACCGCGACACCCTGAGCATCAAACTCTTTTATCAGTTGGATCATGTCGGCGGTGTCGCGGCCAAGACGGTCGAGCTTCTTCACCAGAATGACATCACCTTCCTCCACCTTCATCCTCAGCAAATCCAGCCCTTCCCGATCTGTTGAACTGCCGGATGCCTTGTCGGTAAAGATGCGGTTAGCTTTTACCCCTGCATCTTTGAGCGCTCTGATCTGAATATCGAGGGACTGCTGGCTGGTTGAGACCCGCGCATAACCAAAAATTCGCATAAAATGTACCTTAAATCGAATATCAGACACGATGTGTCTATTATGCCAAAATGACGATTTAATGGACACTCAAACGAAGCCGTTTTACTATGTCTGATAATTTATAACATTTCGTACGGTTGGAAAAATGTTACTAAATGCCCGTCAGGCAGGGAGGCCGATATGCCCGTTGACTTTCTGACCACTGAGCAGACTGAAAGCTATGGCAGATTCACCGGTGAACCGGATGAGCTTCAGCTGGCACGATATTTTCACCTTGATGAAGCAGACAAGGAATTTATCGGAAAAAGCAGAGGTGATCACAACCGTCTGGGCATTGCCCTGCAAATTGGATGTGTCCGTTTTCTGGGCACCTTCCTCACCGATATGAATCATATTCCTTCCGGCGTCCGGCATTTTACCGCCAGACAGCTCGGGATTCGTGATATCACCGTTCTTGCAGAATACGGTCAGAGGGAAAATACCCGCCGTGAGCATGCAGCGCTGATACGTCAGCACTATCAGTATCGTGAATTGGCTCTGTTGCAAAAATCGTGAAGCTTGAGCATGCTTGGCGGAGATTGGACGGACGGAACGATGACGGATTTCAAGTGGCGCCATTTCCAGGGTGATGTGATCCTGTGGGCGGTGCGCTGGTATTGTCGCTATCCGATCAGCTATCGCGACCTTGAGGAAATGCTGGCGGAACGCGGCATTTCGGTCGACCATACGACGATCTATCGCTGGGTCCAGTGCTACGCCCCGGAGATGGAGAAGCGGCTGCGCTGGTTCTGGCGGCGTGGCTTTGATCCGAGCTGGCGCCTGGATGAAACCTACGTCAAGGTGCGGGGCAAGTGGACCTACCTGTACCGGGCAGTCGACAAGCGGGGCGACACGATCGATTTCTACCTGTCGCCGACCCGCAGCGCCAAGGCAGCGAAGCGGTTCCTGGGCAAGGCCCTGCGAGGCCTGAAGCACTGGGAAAAGCCTGCCACGCTCAATACCGACAAAGCGCCGAGCTATGGTGCAGCGATCACCGAATTGAAGCGCGAAGGAAAGCTGGACCGGGAGACGGCCCACCGGCAGGTGAAGTATCTCAATAACGTGATCGAGGCCGATCACGGAAAGCTCAAGATACTGATCAAGCCGGTGCGCGGTTTCAAATCGATCCCCACGGCCTATGCCACGATCAAGGGATTCGAAGTCATGCGAGCCCTGCGCAAAGGACAGGCTCGCCCCTGGTGCCTGCAGCCCGGCATCAGGGGCGAGGTGCGCCTTGTGGAGAGAGCTTTTGGCATTGGGCCCTCGGCGCTGACGGAGGCCATGGGCATGCTCAACCACCATTTCGCAGCAGCCGCCTGATCGGCGCAGAGCGACAGCCTACCTCTGACTGCCGCCAATCTTTGCAACAGAGCCCGCCGTGCTAGTCTGCTCGGTGATGGTGGAGTGAAGCCAACCCGCAATCGGGTTATGAATCTGCATCGCGATTCGCAATCAGCTGTCTCTTGAGCATGTCGAACTCCTGCGATGTTATCTCGCCGTGCTCGTGCTGCTACACCAACTTGTCCAACTCATCCGCCACACCGCTCCCCACCACCTGCGATGGCCAGGTTGTTTGCTGGGCGCATTGGCGGAGTATCGTCTCGACCCGGGACACCCACACCGGCACAACCTTACGGGAGTGATTCACTGTCAAAGAATCGGCCCGGTGCTCTGACGCAAGTATCGGGATGGTCACCATTTGTAAGCCGTAGACCTGAGTGGTGATCAAGACTTCGATACCACCGACCGTACCGGTACTAATCGACGACGGTCGTGTTCGTCGCCTGCCGCAGGGACTCTGCACACCTCCGTTTACGCATGTGCCTGGAGGAGTTGGAAATCGTCGTGTTCGGGAAACATTAAACACAGGATGGCAGCGATCTGAGCCAGCACATGATCAGCTAGCTCACCATCCGGATCGACGGCCCACTGCATCGTCGCGCCAGCGATGACCGAGTGCAGGAGCAACTCAGCTGCCGCAGGAGCACCTGGGGGCAGTCGCTTGCGGATCCCCTCCACCACCGCGCGGTTCCGCTGGATCGCAAGCGTGCGTAGCTCCGGCACCTGGAGCTCGTACCAGGAGATGAGATAGTTCACCGAGAAGTCGTTGCGAGTGTTCATGCTCCGAACGAGCACCTGCAAAAATTCCCAGAGCCCTTGCGGCCCTGCGCCTATCGGTATCGCATTCAGGTAATGCCGCACCTGCTCGACGCCGCGCTCCATCATCCTCACCAGCAGCGTATCGCGGTTGGTGAAGCGCTGGATTAACGCTGCGCGGGAGAGCCCCACCTCCTTTGCTACTCCGCTGAGCGTGAACTCTATGGGACCGCAACGCTTCAGCACTACGGTGGCGGCCTCGAGTACCTCGTCATCGGACTTGAGCTTGGGGCGGGGCATCAGTGTTCACCTTCTGTATGGGTTGGGGCGGAGGCTGTGGCTGCCGCCGCCATTGTAGCAAATTGAAGACGGAGCGAGAGTAGAGCCACGAGCCCCGCAAACACGGCCGATACAACGAGGCCAGGGAGCGGACCAGCAAGGTCGACAAACGCGCCGGCCGCAAGCATAACCATGGGCGAGGCTGACAGCATCACCGCCGAGACCGTGCCGAGTACCCGGCCGAGAAGTTCTGGCGGCGTGCGGTTGTAGATGGCAGCGTTGAGAATGGGAGAGACTGAGCCGGTCAGCAGTCCCACGAGCGCGCCCAACAACATCAGCACCGGCACGCCTGGCAACTGTGAAAGCAGAAGCGAGCCCACCGCAGAGCCACAAAATGCCACCGCCAGCCAGTTCTGCGCTGATATCCGGGCGCCGACCGACGCATGAATGGCAATGCCAAGGAGACCACCAGCCCCCATCATTGAGGAGAACAGCCCGAGCTCTGCTACTTGGCGTCCTGCATCTACAAACAGCGCAGGCATGATGACGCTGCCGTTGGCGCCAACGATGCCCACGAAGATCATCACTATACCAAAGAGAGGGCGCAGCAGGGGTTCGCTCCAGAGAAAAGCGACGCCGGCGCGCATGGAGAGAGTCGCCGTCGTGGTCATCGTCCGAGCGGCACGCGCGGGAAGCACCCACGCGCCGAGCAGACCTGCAAGGACGGAGCAGAACGCCGTCAGCCCGAGCGTTGGCGCAGCGCCAAGCAGGCCGATTGCGGCCCCCCCAAGGGCCGGGCCACCTAGAATCGCGACGTTCCCGATCACCGCTTTCAGTGACGAGACGCGCTCAACGGAGAGCCCGGCGACGTGGCCGAGTTTGGGCAGCTCACTGTCCTGCGCGGCCATACCGGGTGCGTCGAACGCGGCACCGAGCACCACGCAAGCGATCAGCCCAGTGTTCGAGAGGGCGCCAACGGCATCGAGCAGTGGGATGCTCGCCATGGCCACGCCGCCCACCACACCCGAGATCAATGCGACGGGCGCGCGCCCGAACCGATCGACGAGGCCACCACCAACCCACGCGCCGATGATGGTCGCGATGACGCTGCTAGCGGCCGTGGCGCCCGCCCAGGCCGCGCTCTTTGTATGAGACAGGACGAACCATGGAAGCGCGAGGGCCGCCACCGCGTTGCCGATCCGGAAGAGAAAGGTCGCCGCGAACAGCGTCGCGAGCGGGCTATATCGACGTTCGCTCATTCCGCTGCGGCGAGCTGCGCCTTCGCCGCAGCGAGGTACTCTTCGTTACCCGAGTCGAGGGCGAAGAGTGCGTAGGTGACCGCCCCGAACGCAAGGCGCTCCGCGATGTGGTGGGCGAGCCGCGGCCACACCCGGCCACCGGCCGCTTCATACGTGAGGAGGAGCTTCGCGAGCCCCTCTTCACCAAAGACCATAAGGTGCGCGGCCATGTCGATGGCAGGGTCATCAACGCGGGCCTCGCTCCAGTCGATCATCCCGCTGACGCGCTCCGTGTTGTCGATGAGCACATGGCCCACGTAGAGATCGCCATGCACCACCACGGAGAAATCTGGCCACGACGAATCGTCGTCGAGCCAGCGCTGCCACCGGTGGAGGCGCTTGTCGTTCACCACGAACTCGCGTCGGACGCGGTCAACGTCGTCGGCCACCTTCTGACGGGCCTGCGTCGGTGTACGGATGAGCATCCCCGCATCCACGGCGGCGGAAATGGGGACGGCATGCAGGGCGGCGAGCGCGGTCGCGAAGCTCTCCGCGAAGACCTCCGAGTCCTGCGGCACGACCCAGTCGGGCGTGGACGAACCAGGCTGGATGACCATCGCAGTCGAGTCTTCGAGCATGGGATAGGCAACGAGCTCGGCGTTGGCCACGCGCCAGTCCGGCACCGCGAACGGCAGGCGATTCTTGAGCATTGCCAGCACCCGCGCCTCTGGTTCGACCTTCGCGCTTACCTCGGCTCGGCGCGGGATGCGCAGCACCCACCGACGTCCATCGTCGACGGTGGCGATCACGATCCTATAGTCGAGCCCAAGCTCATTGACAGTCAGCGGGCCATGGAGCTTGAGCCCATGTCGGGCTGCAAGTGCGTACAGTTGGGAGGTATCGGCGGTCGTGACTACGGTCATGATTCACTCCTGAGGGCTTGACGGGTTTAGCCACCTAAATGTAACAGTCACGTCGGTTATATTCAATCCGGCACTGTTGCAAAGTTAGCGATGAGGCAGCCTTTTGTCTTATTCAAAGGCCTTACATTTCAAAAACTCTGCTTACCAGGCGCATTTCGCCCAGGGGATCACCATAATAAAATGCTGAGGCCTGGCCTTTGCGTAGTGCACGCATCACCTCAATACCTTTGATGGTGGCGTAAGCCGTCTTCATGGATTTAAATCCCAGCGTGGCGCCGATTATCCGTTTCAGTTTGCCATGATCGCATTCAATCACGTTGTTCCGGTACTTAATCTGTCGGTGTTCAACGTCAGACGGGCACCGGCCTTCGCGTTTGAGCAGAGCAAGCGCGCGACCATAGGCGGGCGCTTTATCCGTGTTGATGAATCGCGGGATCTGCCACTTCTTCACGTTGTTGAGGATTTTACCCAGAAACCGGTATGCAGCTTTGCTGTTACGACGGGAGGAGAGATAAAAATCGACAGTGCGGCCCCGGCTGTCGACGGCCCGGTACAGATACGCCCAGCGGCCATTGACCTTCACGTAGGTTTCATCCATGTGCCACGGGCAAAGATCGGAAGGGTTACGCCAGTACCAGCGCAGCCGTTTTTCCATTTCAGGCGCATAACGCTGAACCCAGCGGTAAATCGTGGAGTGATCGACATTCACTCCGCGTTCAGCCAGCATCTCCTGCAGCTCACGGTAACTGATGCCGTATTTGCAGTACCAGCGTACGGCCCACAGAATGATGTCACGCTGAAAATGCCGGCCTTTGAATGGGTTCATGTGCAGCTCCATCAGCAAAAGGGGATGATAAGTTTATCACCACCGACTATTTGCAACAGTGCCGAAAACCTGAGTACACTCCCGGCTGTGCGCCTGAAAAATCTCGCACGTTATGCTGGTATGACTTCGGTGTTCAATATTGCCGAGGATGTCACCGCAGAAAAGGATGGCGGTTCTGGTTGCCTTTGTCCTTGCATGGAAACGCTGGCGCTGGATGATGCATTGGACGTTCTGGACGCCATGCTGGCCGTTATCATCCGTGACGCCAGAAAGATTGGGCAGAAAACGGCTCCGCTCGCTGAAGGATCTGGATAAATCTGCATTGGCGCTCGCCAGCGCATGTTCGTACCTGCTGAAAGAAGAAACACCGGACGAATCGATTCGTGCTGAGGTGTTCAGCTACATCCCAAGGCAAAAGCTGGCTGAAATCATCACGCTTGTCCGTGAAATTGCCCGGCCCTCAGACGATAATTTTCATGAAGAAATGGTGGAGCAGTACGGGCGCGTTCGTCGTTTCCTGCCCCATCTGCTGAATACCGTTAAATTTTCATCCGCACCTGCCGGGGTTACCACTCTGAATGCCTGTGACTACCTCAGCCGGGAGTTCAGCTCACGGCGGCAGTTTTTTGACGACGCACCAACGGAAATTATCAGTCGGTCATGGAAACGGCTGGTGATTAACAAGGAAAAACATATCACCCGCAGGGGATACACGCTCTGCTTTCTCAGTAAACTGCAGGATAGTCTGAGGCGGAGGGATGTCTACGTTACCGGCAGTAACCGGTGGGGAGATCCTCGTGCAAGATTACTACAGGGTGCTGACTGGCAGGCAAACCGGATTAAGGTTTATCGTTCTTTGGGGCACCCGACAGACCCGCAGGAAGCAATAAAATCTCTGGGTCATCAGCTTGATAGTCGTTACAGACAGGTTGCTGCACGTCTTTGCGAAAATGAGGCTGTCGAACTCGATGTTTCTGGCCCGAAGCCCCGGTTGACAATTTCTCCCCTCGCCAGTCTTGATGAGCCGGACAGTCTGAAACGACTGAGCAAAATGATCAGTGATCTACTCCCTCCGGTGGATTTAACGGAGTTGCTGCTCGAAATTAACGCCCATACCGGATTTGCTGATGAGTTTTTCCATGCTAGTGAAGCCAGTGCCAGAGTTGATGATCTGCCCGTCAGCATCAGCGCCGTGCTGATGGCTGAAGCCTGCAATATCGGTCTGGAACCACTGATCAGATCAAATGTTCCTGCACTGACCCGACACCGGCTGAACTGGACAAAAGCGAACTATCTGCGGGCTGAAACTATCACCAGCGCTAATGCCAGACTGGTTGATTTTCAGGCAACGCTGCCACTGGCACAGATATGGGGTGGAGGAGAAGTGGCATCTGCAGATGGAATGCGCTTTGTTACGCCAGTCAGAACAATCAATGCCGGACCGAACCGCAAATACTTTGGTAATAACAGAGGGATCACCTGGTACAACTTTGTGTCCGATCAGTATTCCGGCTTTCATGGCATCGTTATACCGGGGACGCTGAGGGACTCTATCTTTGTGCTGGAAGGTCTTCTGGAACAGGAGACCGGGCTGAATCCAACCGAAATTATGACCGATACAGCAGGTGCCAGCGAACTTGTCTTTGGCCTTTTCTGGCTGCTGGGATACCAGTTTTCTCCACGCCCGGCTGATGCCGGTGCTTCGGTTTTCTGGCGAATGGACCATGATGCCGACTATGGCGTGCTGAATGATATTGCCAGAGGGCAATCAGATCCCCGAAAAATAGTCCTTCAGTGGGACGAAATGATCCGGACCGCTGGCTCCCTGAAGCTGGGCAAAGTACAGGCTTCAGTGCTGGTCCGTTCATTGCTGAAAAGTGAACGTCCTTCCGGACTGACTCAGGCAATCATTGAAGTGGGGCGCATCAACAAAACGCTGTATCTGCTTAATTATATTGATGATGAAGATTACCGCCGGCGCATTCTGACCCAGCTTAATCGGGGAGAAAGTCGCCATGCCGTTGCCAGAGCCATCTGTCACGGTCAAAAAGGTGAGATAAGAAAACGATATACCGACGGTCAGGAAGATCAACTGGGCGCACTGGGGCTGGTCACTAACGCCGTCGTGTTATGGAACACTATTTATATGCAGGCAGCCCCGATCATCTCCGGGCGCAGGGTGAAACACTGAATGATGAAGATATCGCACGCCTCTCCCCGCTTTGCCACGGACATATCAATATGCTCGGCCATTATTCCTTCACGCTGGCAGAACTGGTGACCAAAGGACATCTGAGACCATTAAAAGAGGCGTCAGAGGCAGAAAACGTTGCTTAACGTGAGTTTTCGTTCCACTGAGCGTCAGACCCCATCCACTGACTGGCGCAGTATTCTCATTGATTGGATGTGTCATGTTGTATGGCGCTGTAGGAGCTGCAGGTTATCTCCAGGGAAAATGGCATAACGATGAAGTTGATATGTCAGATCTTCATAAAATTCGTGCTTTTTCCCCATTTGTGAAACAGCTGATCACTAACGGCATGGCAAAGAATAACGGTCTGCTGACTTATACCCTGCTTGAAAGCCTGCTCTGTGAAATCGAGTTCGCGCTGAAAGAAGATGACCTGCGTTTCAATATAAATAAGCAACTTAATGTGTAGCTGCGATTTTAGCGGCTAAAAAGATTGTACAAATCATTTTGTTTAGCTAAACTAAATCAAAATGTAAGACAGAGGCTATTATGACAGGTGCAGGAAATATCGAGGTTCCAACCAAGGAACGGCTGAAAGAGGTCATTTTACCGACCTTATTCAGCGATGCAAATGCGATAAGCAGATATGGCGAATCGGAAATTTCTTCTAATGCTATGGACCGCTACTCGTCGCTTATGGAAAAGTCAGCTGTCTCCGCATTGTCCGGCTCAATAAGCCAAATAGTTAATGCGCTGGCTGAGGCCGATCCCCGGAGCATTGCAAGGAAACCATCATGGTTTTCCCGTTTCTCAGGTACGCATCTTGAAAAAAAGGTTCGTTATCAAAAAGCTCGCATGAATGTTGAGGCTTTAATTGGTGAAGGGAAAAGTTTCATGGAGCACGTATACGAAATGCTTCATGCGCTGGAAGATCTCATGGTGATTCATCATCAGGAAATTGAAAGGCTCAAAGTGTTCATTGACGCCGGAAGGGAATATTTACGCGAAATACCAGAAGAACCGAAAGCCGACGACCTGAATATTGTCTTCGATAAGCCGCGTGAACGATTTGCCAGGAAAATCGCAAACCTTGCTACGTTGCTTGCTTCGCATGAAATGAGCGTCATGCAAATGAAAATTACCCGCGCTCAGTGCATTGATATTCTGGATCGTTTCAACGAAACCGTGAATGTTTTGGTTCCTGTCTGGCGACAACATACCCTGTCGCTAATCACGACAACAAACATGGACCCGGATATGGTCAGCAAAGCGACTCAGGCACACCAGGCGCTTATGAAAAGTCTGCATAAGAGTTTAGAGGGGATCGATAAATGAATACTCAAACTGCCACCAATACTGCAATTACGCCGTATGTCATTAATGCAACCGAACTGGAAAAGTTTGGTTTACGCCAGGAAGATGAATCTGAGATTCAGGCCGTTGCAGAGCGTATTGATGCCAGCAACCCGGACACGGTGTATCAGTTTGGCCGTGATGTTGCCGAAAATACTGCAGCTTATGCAGATAGCCTGTTGGAACAGATCAGAAATAAAGATCTGGATGACGCTGGCTCTAAGCTGACGGAAGTCGTCAACCTGGCCCGCAGCGTGAATGTTTCAAACCTGACGGAAAGCCGTTCTAACCTGCCGGTCATCGGTCCGATTATCAATAAAATCCGCACACGGGGTAAGAATTTCGCTGCACAGTTTGATTCTACCCGCGAGCAGATAGATGCGCTGGTATCTGAGGTGTCTATTACGCAGCGTAGCCTGGCTGCTAATAACGGTGCATTGCAGCAGATGTTTGAAGAGGTGGTAAAAGAACATCACCTTCTTGGCGTCCACATTGCCGCAGGCAAGGTCCGTCTTTCGCAGCTGCAGCTGCAGGCTGAGAAGCTAAGAGCGAGTGTCGGAAATAACCCTGCCTCTTTCCAGGAAGTAGCCGATCTCGATACGCTGATTTCTAATCTGGATAAGCGAATCGGAGATTTGATCGTGTCTCAGCAGTCGGCCATGCAGGTTCTGCCGATGATTCGTATCATCCAGGCGAATAATCAGAACCTTGTTGATAAATTTCATAGCGTTAAAGAAACAACGGTCCCGAACTTTAAGAGACAATTCCTGTTGGCTATTTCCCTGAATGGTCAGCGTAATGCTGTTAACCTGGCGAATGATATTGATAACGCCAATAACGAACTCCTTCGCAGTAACGCAAAACTGCTGCACCGGAATGCGGTTGAAACGATGCGCGCTAATCAGCGGCTTGTAATCGACGTCAGTACGCTTAAAGAGGTACAGGATACGCTGATCCAGACTGTCGGTGACGTTATTAAGATTCAACGTGAGGGGGCGACAAAACTCCGTGAGACTGAAAAGCAGGTGTTAACCATGCGTGAAAATCTCAGGGCCAGACTGACTCAGAAAGGGATCACTCAGGAGGTTTAAGATGGTTAAGACTGACAGTATCGGGCAGGAGGTATCTGCCCTTGATAAACGTACTCGCACTATCAGCAGAAGCGGTATTGTTTTACTTATCTCAGGGCTGGCAACACTGGTCGTTGCGGGAGTAGGCTATGCCATTTCGCGTTTGTTAAGTCCGGGTATTAATGATTTTATGATAGATGTACCGGGGCTATTGTTACCTTCTGCCGGTCATGGAGAAGCAAGTGATGTGTTCTCATCTGCAATGCCATTCACATCAGCGTTCTCAGGCTACCTTTCATCGCCACTGTTCACCGCTATCCCGGTGGTGATTGTTCTTGTGTACGTTGCTTTTAAGGTGTTTGACGGGGAAGGTGTAACGTCCGTTCTTCCTCTATTGGGAATCCTTCCCGTCATCTTCGGAGCCAAGATGATGTTGAGTACGTTAACTGAAACGCCAGAAGATGATTCCTCTTCGCCGACAGAAGTAGTCAGGCAGCTTATCAAGGATGATAAGCCAGCAGAGCTTGTTACCTATCTTGAAAAAATCAGCGGCCAGACTCCAGAAACTGCCAAGTTACTTGATTACGTCAAAGCGCAGGCCAGTATCCGGGAGAACAAACCCGATATCGATCTGGTCAGGAAGGTTGTAGCCGACTATCAACGTAATCCAGCTGAGCCTGTCCCTGCTGATGTCAGATACGGGCTTGAAATGACTGCTTTTAAGGAAACAATCACGCCACCGGCTACCCGTTATGCGCAGGGAAAACTGAAAAAGGCACGTTTCTTTACCTCTGTTTCATCTGCAGGATTTTCGATTAGTGGGATTCTTGTTCTCCTCGGAGGCATGTTATTCCTGTGGGGGGCGCAGATGAAAAAACGAGTAGCTTTCATCAAAGATGTTGCACTGAAATAACCCGGCTTTCCGGGTTTTTTCGTTATATCCATTAAAAAATGGATTTTAGCGGCTAAAATGATTGACCTGCAAACGCAGTTTAGCTAAACTGTGTTTGCGGTGTCATTGAGGCGTCCAGTCAAAGACGTTGAATTTGGAAGTAAATTTTATGACGACTGTTAATAGTAATGACCCGCACGTTGCCAAAACTGGCGATGAAAAAAGTGAAAAAAAACGCCTGACTAATGAGGTATTTGCAAGAGTTACCCGAAGCCTGAATGTTGGTAAGCAAACGCTTGATATCGCTTACGGCGTACTGGTTGAAGGGAGACCGCAGAAATATTTTGTTGAAACGCTGGATATTTCTCGCGGGGCTGTTTCTCAGGCAGTTAACAGAGTGTGGGATGCCTATAAACAAGAAGTACCTGACGGCTTTGTGCGTATTGAAGTAGTGTTACCGGAGCGGCAGGCTTTCATTGTTAAAAAGTGGGCTGACGAGGCAAAACGTAAACAGGAAGAATAGCGATGGCTATGAAAGTATTGGTTACAGCAAATCAAAAAGGTGGTGTTGGCAAGACTTCCACCCTGGTTCATCTGGCATTTGATTTTTCAGAACGAGGCAAGCGGGTTGCTGTAATCGATATGGATACCCAGGGCAACGCCTCTTTTACCCTGAAACAGTTCTCGTCCGGCATTAAAGCGAATGAAATGTGGGGCGAGATCGAGCCAACTCGCTTTACCCAAATGCCTGAGAGCGGAATTTCTCTCATTGAGTCAGATATTCAACTGGCAAACGTAGAAAAATTAAATCTGCCGGAAATGGTGAAGCAGTTCCGCCATAACCTGCAGCAGCTGGCCGACAGTGGCTTTGACGTCTGCCTGATTGATACTGCGCCTACGGTTAACAATGCGCTTATCGTTGCGCTGGCGAGCGCTGATTTTGTGGTATGCCCTATTGAGCTTGAGGTGTACTCAATTCAGGGTATTAAAAAAATGCTGACCACCTTCACCCAGGTGAAACGCAAAATGAACAGCAAGCTGGAATTTATTGGTATGGTTCCAAGTAAGGTAGATGGCCGCAATCCTCGCCATGTAAACCACCTGCAGGAGCTGCAGACGGCCTACCCTACGTTAATGGTTCCTGTGTCTGTCGGGTTGCGAAGCAGCATTGCTGATGCACTGGCTTCACATGTCCCTGTCTGGAAAATCAAGAAGACAGCAGCACGTAAAGCCAGCCAGGAAATGAGAGCACTGGCCGATCATGTTTTTACTAAGATGGAGATTGCATAATGACTAAAAAAAATTCTTCCGGCCTTGGCCTTGATACCGTTGGTGATCTCTCCGACTTTCTTGATGCGTCTGCAGGTGCTGAGGGTAAACCACTGATGCTGGACGTTGATGCGATTGATCCCGATCCTGAACAACCGCGTAAGCAGGACAACCCAGGGTTCTCAGAGGAATCCATTAAGGAGCTGGCTGATACCATTAAAGCGCGTGGTGTGAAAATGCCTGTCTCCGTTCGCGAGAACCCGGAGCAAGCGGGGCGCTATATCATTAACCATGGAGAACGTCGCTGGCGAGCCAGTAAAGTGGCCGGGAAGAAACAAATTCCCGCTTTTATCGATAATGACTATAGCGACGATGATCAGGTCATTGAGAACATCCAGCGTAATGACCTGACGGCGCGTGAAATTGCCGTACACATTGGCCGCAAACTGGCTGAGGGGGTATCAAAATCTCAGATTGCTAAAAGGCTTGGCAAGTCGCCAGCGTTCGTAACCCAACACGCCGCGTTGCTGGATCTGCCGGATTGTATAGCAGATGCTTTTAATAAAGGCTCAATCCGTGATGTTACCGTAGTTAATGAGCTGGTAACGGCTTACAAGCAAGACCCGGAAGAAGTTCAAAAACTTCTTGAAGAGAACGAGGGTGAAGACATTACCCGTAGTGCGGTGAAAGTTTTCCGTGAGTTCCTGGACGAAAAAGAATCCAGCAAGCGTGATCCAGACACCATTGACGCCTTCAATGGCCGTACCGATTCGGAAGCTGCCGAAGATGATACGGACGGCCACGATGATAACGATGTGACCGATAAGGTCCGTAAGACGCCAGAAAAGGAAACCGATCCTGATAAATTCAAAAAGGCTATTGTTATCGTTGAGTACCTGGGGGAGCAGGGCCGCCTTATCCTGACCAAGCGCCCAAGTGAAGAAGGGCTTGCCTGGATTAAGTTTGATTCAACTGGTGTAGAAGAAGAGCTAAATCTCGAAAACGTGAAAATAATTTGCCTTATTGAAGGATAAAAGGTATCAATTTCCGCTCAGAATCCCGCAGTCGCGGGATTTTTTTTTAAGTAATTTGCAGTATTGCATGATTTTAGCGGCTAAAATATTATAATATAGCTAAACAAAATTTAACCGGAGGGGCCATGTCAAACAGTTCAGTCAGGGCAAGAGGATTTGAAAAAGCTGAGGCCAGTCTGAGGCTGGAAGGTATGGACCCTAGCGGAACCCCCCTTTATGAAGGTATCAAACAACGCATCATTGCCGGTGAAATTACTTACGAGCAGGGTAGAGCGGAGATATTCGAATATCATGCTCAACGTGCAAAACAACACCAGGCATGAGCGACAAAAAAGACCCGTATCTGTATCCGGGTACTGATACCCTTATCAACAACGCTGGGATCAGGGATAAAAAACAGCTTGAAGAGTTTGAGCGCGACACAGTAGCGCTTAACTTATCGCAGCTGGAAGAAAGCCCTATCATTGGTCCTTTCGACAAGCAGCGCCTAAAAGAAACTCACAAACGCATTTTTAACGGCATTTATCCGTGGGCCGGTGAATTCCGGGAAAATACCGGGATGATGGTCAAAGAGCGTTTGGGTAATCAGGTGATGTACGCTGATTCAGCCTACATTGAACCTGAGCTGAGTAAACTTTTTCTCTCCATGGAGAAAGAGCAATTCTTTCATGGAATGGACCCCGAAAAATTTTCAGAGCGTCTAGGGCATTATTACGGCGAGTTGGATGCTTTGCATCCATTCAGGGAAGGAAACAGCCGGACGCTGAGACAGTTCACGTCAGACCTGGCATTAAATGCCGGTATGAACCTGGACTGGTCTATGGTGGCAGCAGATGATGATGCAAGGAGAAAACTGTATCTTGCGCGTGACGTGGCCGTTATCAACGCAGATTCATCCATGCTTGCTGACATTATAAAAATAGCAGTCAGCCCTATCCCGACACAGACGGTTGACGATAACACCAGGAGTAACACCGACATGAGCAAACAGCGTGTTCTTGTCATGAACGGCCAGCGCGTGCTGCAAAGCGAAGAAGCAGGCAAATGGAAAAATGACAACGTTGATAAAGCGGGCAGCATAAAGCCAGGCATTTACCCGCTTTATCTGTCCAAGGGGCCGGATAAAGCCAGCTCTTATAATGGGCCGATTTTACACGCAGATAAACAATCAGTATATCAGCAGGTAGGTAAGCAGATTTTCAAGCATGATCGCCAAAATTTCGATAAACTGCCAGAAGTAGGTACGGAAAAGAGTATTTCGTATGACCAGACTTCCGGTAAAGCTCAGGTAGCAGCAGCCACAGAGAAGCAGGGCCGGAAGTTCTCCAGATAGCGAATAGCGTAGGAGTCCCGGATGAAGCCAACTACCCCATTTAAAAATCCCGGCGCGGTCCGGGATACCTCCCCCCCTCGTCAGCAGCCTGATATTAAACCTGATCTTATCGCAGAGTCGGAAGCTGTAAATATCCAGGAACAGGTACAGCAGCTGCATGACGAGCAGCAGCAGTTGATCAATGACCCATCCCATTTACAGGATTCGCAAACTGACGCCGGTAACATCGAGCAGGAATATAAGGATGCGGTAGAGGCGGCAGTAGCGGATAAAGAAACGCAGGCAGAAAACCTTGAAAACCGGCTGGAATCGCTGATAGACAAGCAGGAGGCGGTTCTGCAGCAGATGATGAGTCGTCAGCCTGGGTTTTTGGCTCTGCCCGGCCAGAAGGCAAAATGGCAGTCGCAGGTACAACAACAACAGTCATTGCTGAGTCGCCTGCAGAACCGGCTGGAAACTGTCAAAGAGATTCATGACGGGATGGGGTTACATGGCCCGCGTATACACGAACTGGCGACGGCCAAAGTGCGGCATGATAAACCAGAGCTTGCCGAAGGATGGGATGAAATGCGGGCCGCACAGCGAGCGCATGAGAATCTCATGCGGAAGCAGGCGAAAGAACAGAAAGAAAAGCTACAAAGAGAGCAGGCTCCATCACTAAGTAAAGGGAATGGTCTGAGCCTTACAAGAACAATAACTTGATCAGCTACAGAATCCCCGTCATGCGGGGATTTTTTTTCCGCAACAATTCCTACCCCCCAAAAACAGCGAAACCCCGATAAACGGGGTTCAGGCCGGTTGGCGATAAGGCACGCTACAACAAACTTCGCGATCTGACTACATAGGCTGCATTCCGCTTTCCCGCCTTACAGGGAGGTTGCCTAAACCTCGCCAGACCATGAAGTAAACATATAACATCAAGTGCGATAATGCAATATCTTTTAGCTAAACAAAACCCGCCAATTTTAGCCGCTAAAATTAATTTTCGTTACGTTGTCACTACACCGAACCTACAGGGTGACAAAAATAGCTCACTAACGGTAAAGAACCTCGTCGATGATTTGAAATGGGCGACCTGGTTTTTTGCCTACAAAGTAACGGCCCCGTGGTAAGCGTTCGCCTTTCTTCAAACGGTAGATCCAGTCCTGGAAAGCAGGGCGGGGTTTATAGCGGCCAAAGGCTTCCAGAGACTGTGTTACTTCGATAGTCTGGCTACCATGTTTTCTCATTTTACGCAGTGTTTCTTCCATCATTGACACGTTTTGCATTTAACTATTCTCCCAGGATTTTTTAGCCGCTAAAAGTTAGCGGCTAATAGTCACTTGTAAAATGTTGCAATGAATGCGACGGCTGCAGCCATTAAGGTGATCACCGCCGCCGCCATATTCATCATGGCAAGTTTTCTTGCCCCTTCTATGTGCGACCGCGATTTTCTGATCTCGTCCTGAACTTCTTTTCTGATTATGGCAGCGGTTTCTGTAGCTGCAGATGTCAAAACACGCTCCATTACTTCCGTATTGGCCTTTAGCGCGGCGTTAAGGATACGGTCAGCCTTATCCTTCGCGCTGTAATCCCATTGCATCAGGGCGCTTTGTAGCTCGGATTTAAACTCATCCAGAATTTCTCCCTGTTTCTCCTGGCTTTCATCCAGCAAATACCGAAGCAGGGTAGGAACGACCATAATCGGATCGGTTTCATCCAGTGCTATACCATGCTTTTTAGCAATGAGCGCAATGAGTTCTTCCGTCTTATCATCCATCAGATCACCGTTGCTAAATCAAGCTGTTCGAAAACAAGGGCGCGAACCTGTTTCAGACGCTGGCGAACCATAATAGATAATGATTTATCTTCAATGGCCTCATCGAAGGTCTTGTAATTTTCCAGCATGTCGGCAAAGTCCTGGCCGTGTAACTCTTTTTTGAGCGTAGGCAACCGGATAAGCGCATCCACCTTGTCTTTATTCATCAGGTACGCTTCTGATTCTTCGAATGGCACTCCCTGATCGGATTCCACCGCGCCCCAATACGGGTTAAGCCAGACAACAAAACGGGTTTCTGACGGATACTGCTCCACCATGGCCTTGAACCCCTCGACGGTGTAATCATGTGCCTGCCCCCCCACAATCGAGATATGAATGACAAGCTGTTTACCCATTTCATAAAGCAGGGCGGGGATTTGCTGGCTAATCATATAACTTGATAACGGAATAAATGACGGAGCGCCGTTATCGATAATAACGTCCCTGTCACCGGCTTCATCAATCCACTGGATGAGGGTATCCAGTTTGCGCTGATTAATTTCATCACCTTCCATGATGTTCAGCTGTCGGACGTTCAGTTTTTCATAATTAGAGAATGTCGGATTGAGCGGATCGGTATCGATGCACAGCGGTAGTTCACCTTTGCTAATCTTGTACATTCCCAGCAAAGCGGTACTAACGGATTTACCACAACCACCTTTTCCTTGCTGGGCGCTGTGAACAGCATGGCGTACCGGCACTGATTCAGCTTCACTTTGTTTTTTATTTTTGTCTGCAGTAGGCATTAGTTAGTCCCCTTCTTTTTTCCAGGATTAAAATTAAAAGTTGGCAGCTGACTGCCGGTATTCGTAGGCGGCTCTCTTTTGACCGGCGTTCTCTCCGGGATCACGTTTTCTTTCTTTGGTGACAGTCCGGCTTGTTGGCTTTCTTTCTTTACCACCGCTCCAGCAGGTGTACTTTCGCTAACAGCAGCTGCACGTTTTCGCTCATCTATGTATCGCCGGACATGCCGACGAAAAGTTTCGTATGTGGTATTAACACGACCAGTTTCGTGCATGTGTTCCCATATCGTTGTAAGAGAGTAACCGGCTTCAATCGCGTTTTTGACGTCTTCCCGGATTGCCAGGAAGACTACCCTCGCGCTGTTTGCACTCTTGCCGTTCAGCCCCTTTTTCTGCTTAACCCACTCCTGTAGGTCAGTTAAATAGTCTTTTCCCATCCGATAACCTGCGTGTGTATTTATGAGGTATTTCTGTGTATTTCCGTGTGTATTTGAGCAGGATAACAGTTGTAAACCGCCCGGAAAACGTTGGTTTTCCGGTGTATGCGGCATAGTAACGCCGTTTTTTCGTTATATCCACAGTTTTGCACCAAAAAACACGACATTCCACTTTTCTTTGTGTAGACTTTCCTTGGCGTAAACACCGGCGAAAGCCGGGCAGGACATGTAAAGTTAGCTAACCTGTAAACAGGTTATCAAACTTTACTCTCCCCTTATTCGCATCTTCGATTCTCAAGGGGAGTCCTGCTCTGCGAGGCTACGCGGCTACCGCCGCGAGTGAGGTCAAATGACGGAACAAGTGAAAACTACACGTAAACATGGCAAGCACATTCGTGTGCCAGTTCTGCCAGAAGAAGAAGCAATCATTAAGCGCAACGCAGATGCCGCTGGTCTGAGTACAGCGGCATTTCTGCGTAAGGTTGGAATGGGTTATGAAGTGGAATCCATGGTTGATATTGAACAGGTTCAGGAGCTGAGTCGGGTAAATGGTGACTTAGGCCGACTTGGGGGATTGCTTAAGTTGTGGCTTTCCAATGACGAGAGAACCCGTAATTTTTCCGCATCGCTGATCAAAACTCTTTTGGGAAAAATCGAGTCAACCCAAAACGAGCTACGCACAGTAATGGACAGGATACTGAGCAAATGATTTTAGCGGCTAAAATCCAGGGGGCATCGTGATTTCGCGTCACATCCCAATGCGTAATGTTAAGAAAAGTAGTTTTGTTGAGCTTGCAAAGTATCTGCAAGACCCGCAAAGCAAACAGGAGCGCGTGGGCGTTATTAAGGTTACGAACTGTCATCAGGAAAACATTCTTGATGCAGCCCGCTATGATATAGAGCCAACACAGCGGCGTAACACGCGCTCTGAGGGCGACAAGACTTATCACCTTGTCATTTCCTTCCGTCCTGGAGAAAAACCGTCACAGGAGGTTCTGGACGCTGCAGAAGAACGTATCTGCGAGGCTATGGGATATGCCGATCATCAGCGTGTCAGTGCTGTTCATTACGACACTGATAATGTGCATATCCATATCGCTATAAATAAAATCCATCCACAAACTCACAACATTCATACCCCCTACAACGATTACAAAACCCGTTCAGCGGTATGCCTGGCACTCGAAAAGGAATTTGGCCTTGAAAGCGACAATCATCGGGCAAGTAAAACGCGATCTGAAAATAATGCGGCAGATATGGAAAGGCATTCCGGCAGAGAAAGTTTGCTTGGCTGGATAAAGAGGGAGTGCGCAGATCAATTAAAGAGTGCGGCTAACTGGCAAGAGTTACATCAGGCAATGCGCCAGAATGGGCTTGAGTTACGCCAGAAAGGAAATGGATTCGTTATTACTGGTCCCGATGGCCTTGCTGTAAAAGCCAGCTCTGTAGATCGCTCACTATCCCGCGCAGCGCTTGAAAAGAAATTAGGCTCGTTTGAGTCTTCCGTACCCGACACGAAACCTTCCAGACCTTCCCCGGAAGCGATTAAACAGCGATTCGGTTCAGCTGCACACGTTAAGCGGCCCGGAGATCGCCCGCCTCCAATGCGTGAAAACCGACAGGTTAACCTTGGCGATGTTCCCGTTATGCAGATTAACAGTGGTAAACGCTACGAGGGCAAACCGCTGGGTTCTCAGGGGGCAAGTACCTCAGCTCTTTACGGGCGCTACCAGAGTGAACAGCAACGGCTTACAGCTGCCCGTAACGAAGCACTACGCCTGGCAAAGGTTAAACGTGATCGCCTCATTGAAAACGCCAAAAGGTCAGGCCGGTTAAAGCGAGCAGCTATCAAGTTACTGAAAGGGCCGGGCGTGAATAAACGCTATTTATATGGTCTGGCAAGTAAGGCACTTGGGGAAGAACTTGAACGGGCAAATGCCATTTATAAAAAAGACCGACAGGCAGCTTATGACATTCATAAACGCCGTACATGGGCTGACTGGCTGCAGTTCAAAGCCGCAGGTGGTGATGATGAAGCGCTGAAAACTTTACGCCAGCGGAATGCACAGCAGGCCCGAAAAGAGGCCAACATTCTGCATGGCGATAAAGTCAAAAAAGATGGCCGTATCCCTGGACTGAAACCGGACAGCGTAACGAAGGAAGGGACGATTATTTACCGCGTGGGAGAGAGTGCTATCCGTGACGGTGGTAAACGTCTGGATGTATCCCGCGATGCCGGAGATGACGGTCTTCATGCCGCACTGCTTATGGCTAAACACCGTTACGGAGACAAACTCACCGTTAACGGCAGTTTTGAGTTTAAAAAACGCATCGTAGCGGTAGCCGCTGCGCGTGAGCTGAACGTGTCATTTGCCGATCCTGAACTGGAAAAGCTGAGACAAATTCTGACTAAAAAAGCGGCCCGCGAACGTGAATACATCCACATTCCCTTTGAGCAACGAGGCAAAGCCCGACAAGCCGGGGCTATGTGGGACACCGAAAAGAAATCCTGGTTTGTCGGTCCTTACGCAACCAGAGATCGGATTGAAAAATTTATCCGAATGAATGAGGAAAAAGACAATGAGCAAAGACGACAAAGATATGCCGGAACAGAACGAACCGATGCAGGACGAGAACGAAGCGGCACTGGAAATGCTACTGGGGCAAATGAGCCAGGATTCACAGGACGAAGCACCTCCGCTGATGCCGGAAACGGATATGGAACCAGCAGCAGCGGAAGACGAACTGGCACAGGCGATGCTGTTACTACAGCAGGAAGCCAGCCAGGAAGGAGTGATGACACCCGTACAGGGAGAAGTCGAGCAGCCGAACCAAATGGCGAACGAGGACATAGTAAGCCCAACGTTGCGCGACCTGGACGCCAGCCGCCGCCCACAGCAAAAAACCGTCTGCGAGCAATGTCCGAACTCGGTATGGTTCGCATCGCCGGAGGAAGTGAAGTGTTACTGCAGGGTAATGTTTCTGACCAGCTGGAGCACAAAACAGCCGAACGTGCTGATCAACTGCGACGGGATATGGCTGGGGCAGGAGGAATAACAACGCCTGCTGAGGTTAAGAAACCGCTGAGTAGTGCTGAAAAATATATCAATGAACGTGAGCAAAAACGCCTTAAAGGGTTCGATATACCGAAACATAGAGGGTATAATTCTACTGATAAAGGTCTGTTTGAGTATGCAGGCCAACGTAAAAGCGGGCTGGAAACGTTAGCCCTGCTAAAACGGGATGATGAAATTGTTGTTATGCCTGTCAGCGATTACACCGCCCGGAGACTGAGCAATCTTAAAGTCGGGGAGTCGGTCACACTGACCCCTTCCGGTTCAGTAAGGACAACGAAAGGAAGAAGTCGATGAAAGAAAAAGAATCAACACCGGTGTTGTGTGAATCCCCTAAAGGAGTGGGGATAGTGATCCCACTTGTAACATCATGGCCGGATTCAGTCGTAGTAATGGATGTCACCCATGATGACTGGAAGATAAAAGAGGAAGCCAATGAGAAAGCCTAATAACGCTGTAGGGCCGCAGGTCCGTAATAAAAAGAAAACTGCGAGAGGGAAACTGATCCCGGCGATGGCCATCACTTCACTGGCGGCTGGCATCCAGGCTGCCACACAGTATTTCGCTTACAGCTTTAATTATCAGGAACTGCTGGGGCCAAACTTCAATCACATCTACGCGCCGTGGTCCTATTTCAAATGGTATTCAGCATGGCATGACCGTTTACCTGATGCGTTTTTTGCAGCTGGCAGTGTCGGGGCTACGGTCGCTGCCGGTGGTCTGGTCCTGACTGCACTGACAAGTATGATGAAAGCAAACTCATCCAAGGCGAATGAATATCTTCATGGTTCTGCAAGATGGGCTGACGAGCAGGATATTAAAGCTGCTGGCCTGCTGGGGAATGATGAAGGGGTTTACGTTGGCGCATGGGAAGACAAAAACGGCCAGCTGCAGTATCTGCGTCACAACGGCCCGGAGCACGTTCTGACATATGCACCTACCCGTTCGGGTAAAGGTGTCGGCCTGGTTGTTCCCACCTTGCTTTCCTGGAAACATTCAACGGTAGTGGCTGACCTTAAAGGTGAACTGTGGGCGATGACGGCGGGCTGGCGTAAAGAATACGCCAAGAATCTGTGTCTGAAATTCGAACCTGCAGCTGCCAATGGTTCCGTCGCCTGGAATCCTCTCGATGAAATCCGTGTGGGTACTGAAAACGAAGTTGGCGACGTTCAGAACCTTGCCACGCTGATAGTTGACCCGGACGGTAAAGGGCTGAACGACCACTGGCAGAAAACATCACAGGCGCTTTTAGTTGGTGTGATCCTCCATGTACTTTACAAGCACAAAAATGATGGTACGCCAGCAACGCTTCCGTATGTTGATTCCATCATGGCCGACCCGGAAAGAGGGGCTGGGGAACTGTGGATGGAAATGACGCAATACGGCCACGTAAACGGCGAGAATCATCCGGTTGTGGGTGCAGCTGGCCGAGACATGATGGACCGCCCGGAAGAGGAAGCCGGTTCCGTGCTGTCTACTGCAAAATCTTACCTCGCCCTTTTCCGTGATCCGGTTGTGGCCCGCAACGTCAGCGAGTCACATTTTAAAATTAAAGACCTGATGAACCATGACGATCCGGTTTCCCTGTACATCGTCACTCAGCCAAACGATAAAGCTCGTCTGCGCCCGCTGGTACGAATCATGCTGAACATGATTGTTCGCTTGCTGGCCGATAAGATGGAGTTTGAGCGCGTCAATAACAACCTTACGCTGTGGCAGCGCTTTAAACAGGCGTTTGGTTTTTCTGTCCAGGGAACCAAAAGAGTACAGACGAAGAAAACCTACAAACATCGTCTTCTGGCTATGATCGATGAGTTCCCAAGCCTGGGTAAACTCGAAATCATTCAGGAATCGCTGGCCTTCCTTGCGGGTTACGGCATCAAGTTCTACCTCATCTGTCAGGATATTAACCAGCTGCGTAGCCGTGAGACAGGTTACGGGCCGGATGAAACAATCACCTCGAACTGCCATGTGCAGAACGCATACCCACCTAACCGTACCGAGACAGCCGAGCACCTTTCTAAGCTGACCGGGCAGACAACGGTTATCAAAGAGCAGATCACAACCAGCGGGAAACGTGCCAGCGCGATACTGGGTGGCGTGTCCAAAACCATGCAGGAAGTACAGCGCCCGCTGCTGACTGTGGACGAATGCCTGCGTATGCCTGGACCTAAAAAGAATGCAGAAGGTCTGATCACCGAGCGCGGCGACATGGTGGTTTACGTGGCAGGGTTCCCGGCCATTTATGGAAAACAGCCGTTGTTCTTCCAGGATGAAATTTTCTCGCTTCGTGCCTCAGTACCTGAGCCAAAAACTACCGACCGTATTCGCGCCGCAGCTGCTGCGAATGATGACGCCAGTAATGAGGCTATCGCAATATGAAAAAAGTGACCCGGTACGCTGCCATTGGTGTTATTTCAGCTTCATTGATTGGTGCAGTTGTGTGTGGCCTTGGATATGCCGCCGGGTTACGCATCAATACCACGAAAAGTATCCCTGTTGGCTTGTACAAAATCAGCCAGAAAGCGCCAGAGAAGGGCGACTATGTAATTTTCTGCCCGCCTGAAAAGGCTATTTTCTCCCTGGCACAGAAGCGCGGTTACATCGGCAGCGGCTTTTGTCCTGGGGGGTATGGCGAGATGATGAAGCGGATTTTAGCGGCTAAAGGCGATGAAGTCGCTTTTCGTGATGATGGTGTTTACGTCAATGGACAGTTATTGCCTTACAGCAAGCCGTTAAGTGCTGATCCGGGCGGGCGTAAACTGCCCGCCATTCGTGAAGTGTACACGTTGGGTAAATCTGAACTGTTGCTGATGACTGACCGCAGCGCATCATCATTTGACGGGAGATACTTCGGCGCGGTCACAAAGTCACAGATTATTTCTACGGTATTACCTGTAATGACCTGGTAAAAAGAATAGGGGAATTGATATGGGATTATTTCATCAGAGTGCGGAGAAGGAGAAGTTAGAAGCACTGGAAAATGTTATTTCAAAAAACAATCGGGGTATTTTTAAACGAATTGATGAGAATCGCGAGCTACTCGAATTGTTATATGAAAAAACGCCAGAGCTTATGGATGAATGTTCCTGGATTCGTGGCTGGATTGAATCTCAGGATGAATTTTTAAGTAAGTTGGCGGAGGTTTCTGGTGTGGAAAATCGAACCTATAACCTTACTGCTGGTAAACCGTACCCACGCCCTTTTCCGAAAAAACCGGATTGTCTTACGGATTCTTCGAATGAGGGTAATACCGTATGAATAATCTCATTATGTATGCTTTGAAAACTATTCGTTATCGCAGTCTCATTGCTGAGGCGCTTTTGGGTAATTTATCAGAGTGTGAAGATACAAAAAGGCGAAGTGAAATTATCACTGTTTGTCATCGCTCCGCTGATGTGATTGAACATATATCACAGTACGCAATTGAAGATTGTCTTGATAAACATCAATTGATACAGGATCTGGAGTCCGCTCTATTCATTCTTGATGTTTTCAGTTTTGAATTAAATAAAGTTAATTCATGTATCCCTGATAGTGAAGAAATTAAAGTGCTTATGGCAGAAATAGGGAGTGTCAAATGAGAGTATTCATTGCAGAAAAACCAAGTGTTGCAAAAGCCATCGCTGAAATATTAGGCGCAACGAATAAAAAAGACGGTTACATTGAGTGCGGTAGTGACTATGTGACCTGGTGTTTTGGTCACATGTATGAGCAGGCCGAACCGGATGTGTATACACCAGATAATGTGCCGCGCAATGAGAGCGGCAAAAAAATCTGGCGAGAAGATGATCTGCCAATTATCCCGGAAAAGTGGATTATTAACCCTCGTGAAGATGCTGAGAAACAGCTGAAAACCATCCGGCATTTGGTAGAGCGGGCTGACACTATTGTTAATGCTGGCGACCCGGATCGTGAGGGGCAGTTACTGGTTGATGAAATTCTTGATGACATGGGATGCACTAAACCGGTCCTGCGTTACTGGTGTAATGCGAACGATACGGTAAGTGTTACCAGGGCGCTGAAAGGTCTGGAGAGCAACGATAAATATGTGAATTTTGGTCGTGCAGCTCTTGCGCGTGGCCGGGCTGACTGGTTGGTTGGCATGAACCTTTCAAGAGGATTCACGTTGTCGGCAGCGCGTGGTGGCTCGCGTGTTCTGTTGACGGTCGGGCGAGTTCAGACACCAACGCTGGCGCTTGTTGTTGCCCGCGATCTTGAAATTGAAAACTTCAAACCAATTCCGTATCACAATATCAAAGCTGTCTTTAAACATGATAAAGGGGCGTTTGTTGCGGGATGGCAGGCCAGAGAAGATCAGCCTGGTCTTGATTCTGAGGGAAGGCTGATTGACACAAAAGAAGCCGACAAGTTAGTCGCAGCTTTAACCGGGAAAACCGGTAAGGTTGTGGAGTATAAGCAAGAGCCTAAGAAAAAATATCACCCTAAAGCCTATTCTCTTGGCGGTATAACAAGTGTTGCTTCAAGCAAGTTTGGTTATTCCGGTGAGCAAGTGCTGGCTATATGTCAGTCTCTTTATGAAACGCATAAACTTACCAGTTATCCACGTTCTGATAGCTCTTATTTACCTGAATCTCAACACGCAGATGCGCCTCAAATTCTGGCTTCTCTTCGGGTTACTTATCCGGGAATAGCTGCCCTAATCGATAAAGCTGATCCGAAAGTAAAATCAAAAACTTTTGATGACTCTAAGGTTACAGCGCATCACGGCATTATTCCAACGATGCACAAAGGTAACGTTGAGAGGCTTACGCCAGAAGAGCGTAATATTTACGATCTCATTGTAAGAACATATCTGGCTCAGTTTTATCCAGTGCATGAATATAAAGCGACGACAATTATTATTGATGTTAATGGTGAAACGTTTGGGGCCGGTGGCCGCGTAACCACTAAAAACGGGTGGAAAGACGTTTATTCAGATGGAGAGGATGAAGACGAAGAAAATGAGTCTGAACAGTCTCTTCCATCAATGAAAAATGGTGACGAAATTGTTTGTGCTCAGGCACAGCGTCAGGATGCCAAAACTAAAGCGCCACGTCGCTTTAATGACGGTACGCTCAACACCGCAATGGAAAATATTCATAAATACGTTGAAGACCCGGCGCAGAAAAAATTACTGCGTGAAGGTGATGGTATCGGTACATCAGCTACCCGCGCCACAATCGTTGCCGAGTTAAAGAAACGTGGCTTTATCGAAAACAAAGGCAAAGACATTATCAGTACCAGGCTGGGAAGGGGGCTGATAGCCATTCTGCCAGAACTGGTTAAAAGCCCGGTCATGACAGCAATCAACGAACGTATGTTGCTGGAAATTGAGCAGGGCAAACGTGACGTTGATTCCTTTGTGAAGATGCAGGAAAAATTTGTACGAGATCAGATTAAGGTTATTAACGCTGGAGCTATCAAAGTTGCCGGTGGTGTGCAAATTTCTGACAAGTACAAATGCAAGGTATGCGGTAAAGGGCTTATTCGCCGTCCGTCCAAAAAAGCCGGTCACTTCTGGTCCTGCAGCGGTTATCCCACCTGTAAGGAGTCTTACCCGGATATTAAAGGTAGTCCGAACTATAACCCCGTAAAACGCGCTTAATCGTGGAGGCAGTATATGACTGACACTAACGCAGTAATTCGCCCTGATGTTAACGACGCAATACAGGACAAATATCGCGATTTGATGACACCGGGATATGTAGCCGAGTTTTCCCCGGATGAAGCTGATCTTGCGGGAGCGTTCGAAGATGATGCACTGAATGCGCGTGACGCATATGAAAGTGCTTTTGATGCGGAGTAACGACCATGGCAGAAGCTAAAGCGAAAAAACCATTTCATGAGATTGTGGCTGAAAACCTGATAGCCCAGCTCAAAGAGGGTACGGCGCCATGGCAGAAGCCATGGAATCCGGGCGCACCAGGTGCCGCTCTTCCCATGAACCCTACCACCGGTAAACGCTATAAGGGCATTAACGCTATTCACCTTATGGCGCAGGGTTACAGCGATCAGCGCTGGATGACCTATAAGCAGGCGACAGCTGCAGGTGCGCAGGTGAGGAAAGGCGAAAAAAGTACGCATGTCCAATACTGGAAATTCACTGAGGAACGTATCAAGCGCAACGATGATGGTAGCATTGTGCTCGATAAAGATGATAAGCCGGTAAAGGAAACCGTCCAGCTGGAGCGTCCGAAAGTATTTATCGCCTCAGTGTTTAATGCGGAGCAGATTGACGGTCTTCCACCAATGGCCGTTCGCCAGGATAAGAGCTGGAACAGCATTGAACGTGCCGAATCCATTCTTGAAGCCTCTGGCGCGAAAATCTCACATGACCAGGTAGACCGCGCTTTTTACCGCATGTCTACAGACAGTATTCACTTACCGCAGCAGGCCGCTTTTCCAAGTGCCGACCGTTACTATGCCACTGCACTTCATGAGCTGGGCCACTGGACCGGTCACGCCTCACGCCTTGATCGTGATCTGGCCCATCCTTTTGGTAGTGAAGGTTACGCCAAAGAGGAACTTCGCGCAGAAATTGCCAGCATGATCATGGGCGATGAGCTGGGAATAGGTCATGACCCTTCTCAGCATGTCGCCTATGTTAAATCCTGGATTAAAGCCTTGCAGGATGATCCGCTGGAGATTTTCCGTGCTGCAGCTGACGCTGAAAAAATCCAGGGCTTCGTGCTGGGCCTTGAACAGCAGAGGACACAGGAACAACCGGTAACGCTGGAAACAGAGCAGCGCGTAAAAGAGCATAATGAGGTCTTGGCCGAGGTACAGCGGCTGACTAACCCGCAGATTTTCGATGCTGAAACAGTGCAACTTTACCATTTCACTTTCATGACTCTGGAGCAGACAGCGGAGGAAGCTGGTTACGTTACCTATTACAGTCGTGGCACTGGTGAGCTGGGCGAAGAAACCATTCGTGTTAACTACGAAGACAGTAACGGCAATACTATTCCTGTTCATACTGATGTGGTTGGGCGCGGAAAAGCGTTGACGTATATCGGTGATGAACGTGTACCCGGAACGGGATTCTCTTCTGATAATGAATGGCAAAGTAATGCCCTTAAAACCGCTTTCGCCAGCATAGATAACAACCTGACTTTAGCGGCTAAAAAGGTTCAGAGTCAGATTGAAAATATCAGTGGCGACCCGCGAGAATTACCGCAGGACGTTAAGTTTCCTAAAAACTGGTGGCCTAATTCCAGTTTTCTGGCGTCAAAACCTAATGGAGAATCTTCCGCAGCGCCTGCGTCAGAAGAGGAATCCCTTGAGGTTTATCGTGAAAGGAAGAGGGCAGAATTATTTAACAAGCCAGCGCTTCCCAAGGAACTACAAGAACAGCTGAAGGAAAACATTAAGCGGCATGCTGACGCCATCGAAACGGGGCGCATCAATATGAGCACTAAACCTGAAACGTCTGTTACACCCGAACAGCAGCGGCAGTATCGTGCTGAGAAATTCATTCTTTCTAATCTCGATAGTGGCCTTTCTAAGCACGTCCAGAATATGAACCGTCGCCAGCTTACACTATCGCGTAACGTCCTCTTTGATGCGCAGAACAGCAATCAGGATAGTGATTTCTGGAAGCGTAACAGCGAATTTCATTCTTCATTCAGTCAGAACTGGAATGAGGCTCAGGACAAAATTAAGAGCGCATATCGTGAGCTTGATTTAGCATTAACCCTCCTGCCTGAGCCGAAATATACCATTGTGGAAAATCCCGGCCAGAATGAGCATGTGAATATCATCATGCAGACCAACAGCGCGGTTAAGGCGCTGGCCGCCGTTAACGAAGGGGATAACCGTTCAATTTATGACTCACGTCTTATCGATAACGGTCAGGTCGATCTGAATGACCTGCAGAACAATTTTTACCAAACGCTTGAGGCAGAAAAAGCAGCCTTAACGCAAGGTGTTATCAAGCCTGATGATGAGATTAGCGTACTCCCGCCAGGAGAAGCGCAGGAATGGTATCAGGACCGTGTTGAAAGCCTGATGGAGGGTGCTGACAGCCCGGATGAAATGAAACGCGCTCTGGATGCGCTGGGGCCGGAACCGGGCGATAATGAGGCTGTTTTCCTTGGTGAAGACGGCGGGCGAGTTCTCCCGGAATTCAGCCTGAATGTTGCGCAGGAAAATACCCCAATCAATGTACCCTACAAAGAACGCAATGAAGCCAAAGCGCTTGGGGCTAAATGGGATCGAACCGAACAGACCTGGTTTGTACCAAAAGGCGTATCTCTTGATAAATTTGCAAAATGGAGCGGTGAGCCAGCTGCAGCTGCAGAAAAAAATACGCCGGTTGCATCTGTGAAAGACGTAACGCCGGAAGTGGGTGAGCGTCAGGATCTGGCCGTCCCTTACAAAGACCGTGCAGAAGCTAAAGCAGCTGGCGCTAAATGGGACAAAGAGAAAAAAACCTGGTACGCCGAAGCCGGGGCTGATATGCAAAAACTGGCGAAGTGGAAACCTGAAAACGTAGTGATCGAGCAGTCACCGGCAATGACGCTGCAGGAGGAAGTGGAAACCGCGTTGAAAGATATTGGGTGCATCCTCGATGCCGATACTGACCGGGGCCAGAAGCATCCAATTATGGATGGTGAGAAGCATCGGATCACAGTAGAGGGTGACAAGAAAGGGGAGAAGTCAGGTTTTTATATCATCCACACTGACGGCCATCCTGCAGGCTTTATGCAGAACAACCGCACTAAAGAAGAGTTACGCTGGTCTTCCAAGGGATATGTGCAGTCCGACGAAGAAAAAGCGCTCCTGCGGGCGCAGGCAGCTCAGAAACAGGCCGAAAAAGCGGCACAGCAGCAAAAAGACCATGAGTCCTCTGCAAAGCGTGTTGAAAAGCAGCTCGCCAAACTTAATGAACCTCAGCAGCAAACTGCTTACCTGGAGAAAAAAGGGCTGCAGGTGCATAAAGGCGTGTTCACTGACAAGGAAGGGCAGAAAACCTTTATCCCTGCTTATGATGTCCAGGGTAAGCAATGGACCATGCAGTACATCAACGAGGACGGCACAAAACGTTTTGCCAAGAACGCCCGTAAAGAGGGATGTTTCCATGTCGTTGGCGGGCTGGACGCGCTTAAAGAATCCCCGGTGCTGATCGTGGCCGAAGGTTACGCAACGGCAGGGAGCATCACAGAGGCTACTAATATGCCAACGGTCGCCGCCTTCGATTCAGGTAATCTGGAACCTGTCGCTAAAGCACTTAAAGAAGCCTACCCCGATAAGCCAATCATCATTGCCGGTGATGATGATATTTCTCAGTCATGCAAAATGAAGGTAAAGGATAAGGCCAGTGTAAACGTTGGCAGGGAAAAGGCGCTGGAGACAGCGAAAGCTGTCGGCGGTGTGGCGGTGTTCCCGGTATTTGCTAAAGGTGAAGTACCTGGGAAAGACGAACTCAGCCAGATTAAACCGGCGGCGTATCTTGCTCACCAGACCGCCTCGCGCAAACTGGAGGCTCATACGAGCGGTGATAAGCCACTCCCGGATGCCGAAGTGAAGGTACTGCAGGCAGCGCAACTATCGGAAAAGCAGCTTGATATTATTCGCCGCGCTGATCGTTACACTGACTTTAACGATCTGGCCGTAAATAGTTCTCTTGGCCGGGAAGGTGTGGCGATGCAGTTGAAAGCCGTCATTGCTGACCAGCTGAATAAAAAACAGCAGCAGTCACAGGTCCAGACCGAAGAGAAAAAACTCGTTCAGGAAAAAGAGAAAAAGCGGACCATTCGCCACGCTATGTAAGACGTTCTGACACTGGCCTGCCTGCGGGCCAGTAAAATTATAAGGAGTAAGACCAATGCAAAAACGCAGTTATACGCAAGATGCAGCGATGCCTGCAGGTCGTAACAGTAGCGACATCGGGGTTATCATGAAGCCAGAAGGCTCCATGAAAATATGTGTGCTCAACGGTAGCCGCCAGGTAGATAAAGTGGTCGGTGGTGAATGGCAAACACAGAAGGTATTGCCGGAGGCCGGTTTGCCAAAAGGCATTTATCAGCTTTCCGAGGCGCAGCAGGCATCCAAGAACGTTTATCCGCATTCCCATGTAGGACAAGTGCTACACGTTGACGATCGCCACGTCTACCAGCTGTCTCAGAAAGGCTTAGTACAGCATAATCGAAATGCCTGGGAGAAGGAGCCGGTAGTAGGGCAAAATTACGAGGTGGCTTACTCTCGTGGAGTAGGGAAGGTAAAGAGCGAACTGACCCAGGATGAAGCGCAGAAGTTAAATAACAGTCAGTCTAAATCGCGCTCGCTTTAACATTAAAATTAAAGGCATCGAAAGATGCCTTTTAAGGACAGGAAATGAAAAAAATATATACCGCAGCGTTTTTATTAATTTTTACCCCTTTAACTTATGCTACCGGTATCCCATGTGCCAGCTGTGCAACGGTTGAGAATGCGATAAAAGGAAATACTGATGAAACACCAATAATGGTGACGCTGGATACTCCGATTGACAAAAATGATATTACGCCAAAAGAAATAAATTTAATCTCACAGGACACTAAATGTCTTTACTCTGGCGTGCTTACGCAGACTCTTTCAGATAATAAAGACAGTCGTATTATTGACGTGAATAAAAAGGTTTGCGGCTCCAATACTGAAAAAGTGTCTTACTCCGTTTTACGTATTAGTGCCAGCGAACAATACAGCAAAGGTACACCGCTAAAACTGTATCATGCCGCCGTAATGACTCCCGCAGGCCCGTTATTCAGCGCCGATGTAATGAGCGAAATGATTAAAGATATTGCAGATGCTGCAGACCAGGCTAAGGCAAAAGGACTGACTAAGTGAGTCATTCAGATAAAAGGTCCGAGTTTTTGTATATGTTCCGGCGCTGCAGAGCGATAGATACAGTTGAACGCCTTTATGAACATAAACGGGACACTGTACCCGAAGAACATATGGTGGATTTTTTGGGGGCATACGACCACAGAAAAGCGGAAGTAATTCATGGGAAAATATGGGATAAAGTACCTGCGTCAGCGTGGAAAAATGTTAAATAAGGCCGGGATACCGGCCTTTAATTTAGTTGTCGCCGTACTCACGTTTGATTTTTAATGTTAATTCGCTAAATAATTTCTGAGTAGGAAGGTAGCCGCATTCGTCCTTAATTAGATACTCCGTGGCGTACATCCAGCGCATCATTGCATTAAGGGCTTCATTAAAAGTATTGACGTCATCTTCTGTTTCTAAATAGGTTAATTTACAACAAGTCCATGCCGCTGAGTTTTCGATCAGCGTGCTCTCATTTTCGGTGTTTTTGTAAGCACCGAAAATTTCAAAACCTTTACCGCTGAATTTTGGCGGTAAATCATCGGACATTAGAAATGGATAGCCAGAGTTTCTACCCATATATGCGTTAATCACGTCGGATACAACAACAGTTGACAGCGCAAAGGGTGCGTGTTCGATGATGTAGGCTCTTAACATCGAGTAAAGATGTTCTGGTTTAAGCAAACCTGCATAGGGCTTTTCATTTTTCATTTGACTCATCCTTATAGTTCATGACATTCAGAAACCAATTAAACGGCATTCGTAGCTTACCATCTCACTCAGGTAGCGTGGGATCTGTTCTACCAGATGGGTATTGGTAGCCGCCAGACCTTCTATCTCGTCAATGGTGACTTTTGGTAGTTCGTTCAGAAATTCACGAAGGGATAACAAAGCAAGGCGCTTGCTGTTCTCTGAGTCGATTTTCCTATACGATATACGGGACATTTGAAATTCCTTGCACGGATTTTTGGTGTCGGATAGGGAGGTGGCAGCCTCCCTATCACCCCTTGAGTAGGACATTATGTCCTGTATCTATAATAGGACATTTTGTCCTATTTGCAAGTAATTTTCAAACCGTCTAAGGATTGGGAGTACGCCGTGCTATATATGTTGATCTGCAGTGTTCTGATGCTGGCACTGGTAAAAATCATGTGGCAGTCGATGATCGCGGCGGCTTCTGGAGAACGCCAGTTAATCAAAAATAATGCCAAACTTGTATTTACCTGCTTTCCAGCTATTTGCTTTATTATCTCACCGTTTATTTTGTCTTTCATTTCTGGTGAAGGTATTTATACAGTTAAAACACTTTCACAACTTTCAGTTGCGTCACAATGGCTGGGGTTTATTTCATCTTTAGTAATGGTTATAGTATTTTCATTTTATTCTGAACGTGGAAAAAAATTCTGGAATACTGGTTGTGCCGTGCTTTCATTAATTCTCGCATTTATATTTTTTGACAGTGCAATGTTCAATACCGGTGAGAATGGTTCCGCTAATTCGATATTTATTCAGTCCATTTCCCCGGATGTCAAGTGTGAACGTGGAATGGTCATTTTTAAATACAAAAAAGGCGATGAATCTGAATGGCGCTGTCCTACATCAATTGCAATGATGCAGGAATCAGGAAAGATGTTTATTCCATGGCCTGATTATGAAGATGGCAAAAGTAAAGATTTGACTAAAGGCATTGATAAGCTGCAGGATGAATTTAAAGATAAATAGAAGGAAGAGAATTAATGGAAATTTTCTGGAAGCCGCTGGGTATGGGGGCAGTGGCTGTATTTATCGGGATTGTTTTGCTCTGGCTTATTCCTGAATATAAAAAGACGCCCAGGAAGGCGGCTGTAGCTGTAATTAATATCGGAGTATCTCTCATGCTCGCGGTGGCAGTAGGAATGATTGCAGTGATGATGATGACGCCAGCAGGAACCTGAGAAAACTCTTTAGCGGCTAAAATCGTAGCCGCTGATTTTACGAAATTTTCTTTTTCTTGGCGTAAATCGCATAGTAAATGACAGTAATCACAGCCCAGCAAATAATAAAAGGGTAGCTCTTGATTAATCCGGGGCCGATAAATGATTTTCCCCCTATGAAAGGTAAAGCCAGATCAAGAACTATAGTGGTTATCCCCGCCCAACCCACAGCTTTCATCACTTTGTTCATTAAAGCATCCTCCGTAAAGTTCAAAATCGTCATCGAAGACATGGCTTTCTGCCTCAACCTTATCAGAGGCCATAATGTACTGTAATCCCTGAGATAACGATACAGGTAGCTCCGGGCCAAACTGATAAAAATCTGGATATGTACGACCAAGCCAGTAACCACCACCATAAGATTTCAGGCGCTGGAAGAATACCCATTGACCAGGGATAAGATGATCCAGCACTTCACCTCTGTAAACTATCTGATAATTCGAGTCTTTTACGCCCATGAGACACCTAATCATGACACTGTTTATATATACAGTATCATGATCGTTTTGGTTTATCTACTCACTGCTCAAGTGTGTGCTGCATTGGTATAAGCGTTAAGAATAGCGCGACTCTGTTCGCCTTTCTCTGCGCACATTTTTATAAGAGGCTCAAGCTCTTTTTCAGGCTGGGTATCTTTACTTACATTAGCTACATCTGTACATAATGATGAAGCCACTGCAGCCTGAAATGCCTTTATAAAAACGTGATCTACATTTTCGTTTGAAGCAAAAGAAGCCAAAGGGAAAATATAAAAAATAAGAGCAAATATTTTCATGTTTAACCCTCACCGTAAAGTAAACGTATTTGTTTGATAACGTTAGCCGCATCACCATTAACAAGTTTATGAAATTCTACAGCCATATCCTTTAGCTCGCTATCTTTCAGCAGCAGCTGCAGTCTCCCTAAGAAAAGTGACCATGGTTTTTCGCTATCCATACGGCGGCCAAGGCGGGTATGCGTACCGGCGTGGCATTTAGATTCTTCACCATTATGTACTGCGTTCATGAGCCTCACCAGTGCAATGAAAGTATCCCAATCATGGCGGGTATCAAATTGCGCGGTTTCACAGGTAAACGCCAGAACAGGAGGGCGGTTATCCTCCGGTGTATCGAAGGAATTACTGTCATTTCCCCGGACAATAATCGTAAAGGTCTTGTTCCCAACCGTAAACGAATAATCGACGGATTGGATGCCTACCGGCGCGTGTTCGGTTGCAAACGTCCTTCTGGATTCTTCATCACGAATATAGAAGCGATGTGCAAAGCCGAACAGATCCTGATAATAGTTAAGACTGCTTTCTATTAGGGTATTATCGATGCGGTCACGTATTGCAAAGTAATCAGGGCCAGCCAAATGTTTGCTATCCAGTTGCTTCCTGGCCGCATCTGTCAAAAAAGCTATTTCAGCGGGAGTCAGATCAGCAGGTTCATTTGTATTCCAGGGATCGCAAATTTTGTGATGAAGCCTCGAAAGTGTTTTGACCGGTTCAGCTACAAGCCGTGTAAGTTCGCTCTGTGTTCCATCATTAGCAATGTTGTTTAGTGAGTTCTCTATCAGGTTAACCAGGAAAGCGTTAACTGACAGGTTACTTGCTTTAGCATAGGTTTTGATACGCTCGACTTGATCTCTCGACGTTCGCAATGAAATCTGTGTTAGATCCATCATTTCACTCCTATTGAATGATTTAACATTCAACGATGCTACCACATTCAAAAGTGATGTCATTTCATTTTTATCACATTAATGGCTTTTTTAAGTTGCCTTGATTGCCCTAGCCAGTTTATGTCATTTTCAGAAGACGACTGCACCAATTGACGGGGCGTAACGCCAGATGTGCAGGCGACTCCTGACAACGCAATATCAGAAGTCATCTGCACCAATCTCGACTATGCTCAATACTCGTGTGCACCAAAGCGAGGTGTGAGCATGGCGTCAGACACATCATTGATTGCCGAGCAAGGCGTGGCCACCCTGCCCGATGCGGCTTGGGCGCAGGCCCGGCAACGGGCGGAAATCATCGGGCCGCTGGCAGCGCTTGATGTGGTCGGGCATGAAGCCGCCGATGCCGCTGCTCACGCGCTTGGCCTGTCCAGGCGGCAGGTGTATGTCCTAATCCGCCGTGCCCGGCAAGGTGCTGGGCTTGTGACGGACCTGGCTCGCAGCCGATCCGGCGGCGGAAAAGGCAAGGGACGCTTGCCGGAATCAGTTGAGCGCATCATCCGCGAGTTGCTGCAAAAGCGCTTCCTGACCAAGCAGAAGCGTAGCCTGGCAGCGTTCCACCGCGAGGTCGCGCAGGCTTGCAAAGCGCAAAAGCTGCGGGCGCCGGCGCGCAACACCGTGGCTCTGCGGATCGCCGGCCTCGATCCGCTCAAGGCCACTCGCCGCCGGGAAGGTCAGGATGCGTCCCGCAGCCTGCAAGGTGTCGGTGGTGAGCCTCCCGCCGTGACCGCGCCACTGGAACAAGTGCAGATTGATCACACGGTCATCGACCTGATCGTGGTGGACGAGCGCGACCGGCAACCGATTGGCCGTCCGTATCTGACCATCGCCATCGACGTGTTTACCCGCTGCGTGCTCGGCATGGTCGTCACGCTGGAAGCGCCGTCATCTGTTTCGGTCGGCCTGTGCCTTGTGCATGTCGCCTGCGACAAGCGTCCCTGGCTGGAGGGTCTGAACATAGAAATGGAGTGGCCGATGAGCGGCAAGCCCAGGCTGCTCTACCTGGACAACGCGGCCGAGTTCAAGAGCGAAGCGCTACGCCGAGGCTGCGAGCAGCATGGCATCCGGCTTGACTATCGCCCGCTCGGGCAGCCGCACTACGGCGGCATCGTGGAACGGATCATCGGCACGGCGATGCAGATGATCCACGACGAATTGCCAGGGACGACCTTCTCCAACCCTGACCAGCGCGGCGACTACGATTCCGAAAACAAGGCCGCCCTGACGCTGCGTGAGCTGGAGCGCTGGCTCACATTGGCGGTCGGCACCTACCACGGCTCCGTGCACAACGGCCTGCTCCAGCCGCCGGCAGCGCGCTGGGCCGAAGCTATCGCGCGGACCGGCGTGCCAACCGTCATCACTCGCACCACGGCTTTTCTGGTCGATTTTCTGCCCATCATCCGCCGCACGCTGACCCGCACCGGCTTCGTCATCGACCACATCCATTACTACGCCGATGCGCTCAAGCCGTGGATAGCTCGGCGCGACCGCTTGCCTGCGTTCCTGATCCGGCGCGACCCGCGCGACATCAGCCGCATTTGGGTGCTGGAGCCGGAGGGGCAGCACTATCTGGAAATTCCATACCGCACCTTGTCGCACCCGGCTGTCACCCTCTGGGAACAACGACAGGCGCTGGCGAAATTGCGGCAGCAAGGGCGCGAACAGGTGGATGAGTCGGCGCTGTTTCGCATGATCGGCCAGATGCGCGAAATCGTGTCCACCGCGCAGAAAGCTACGCGCAAGGCGCGGCGCGACGCGGATCGACGCCAGCATCTCAAGGCAACGGCAGTTCTTTTCAAAACCACGCCACCACCGGACGCGGACATGGCTGACCCGCAGGCAGACAACCAGCCACCTGCCAAACCGTTCGACCAGATTGAGGAGTGGTAGCCGTGGAAGAATATCCCATCATCGACTTGTCCCACCTGATGCCGGTGGCCCAGGGCTTGGCCCGTCTTCCGGCGGACGAACGCATCCATCGCCTTCGCGCTGACCGCTGGATCGGCTATCCGCGAGCAGTCGAGGCGCTGAATCGGCTGGAAGCCCTGTATGCGTGGCCGAACAAACAACGCATGCCCAACCTGCTGTTGGTCGGTCCAACCAACAACGGCAAGTCGATGATCGTCGAGAAATTCCGCCGCACCCACCCGGCCAGCTCCGACGCCGACCAGGAGCACATTCCGGTACTGGTCGTGCAGATGCCATCCGAACCGTCGGTAATCCGCTTCTACGTCGCGCTACTTGCCGCGATGGGCGCGCCATTGCGCCCGCGCCCACGGCTGCCGGAAATGGAGCAATTGGCGCTGGCACTGCTACGCAAGGTCGGCGTGCGCATGCTGGTGATCGACGAATTGCACAACGTCCTGGCCGGCAACAGCGTCAACCGCCGGGAATTCCTCAACCTGCTGCGTTTCCTCGGCAACGAGCTGCGCATCCCGCTGGTCGGGGTCGGCACACGCGATGCCTACTTGGCGATCCGCTCGGACGACCAGTTGGAAAACCGCTTCGAGCCGATGATGCTGCCGGTGTGGGAGGCCAACGACGATTGCTGCTCACTGCTGGCCAGCTTCGCGGCTTCGCTCCCGCTGCGGCGACCCTCGTCGATTGCCACGCTGGATATGGCCCGCTACCTGCTCACGCGCAGCGAGGGCACCATCGGCGAGCTGGCGCACCTGTTGATGGCGGCGGCCGTCGCTGCCGTGGAGAGCGGTGAGGAAGCGATCAACCATCGCACGCTCAGCATGGCCGATTACACCGGTCCCAGCGAGCGGCGGCGGCAATTCGAGCGGGAACTGATGTGAAGCCAGCGCCACACTGGCCACTGCATCCGGCTCCCAGGGAAGGCGAAGCCTTGTCTTCGTGGCTCAACCGCGTGGCCCTTTGCTATCACATGGAGGTGTCCGAGCTGCTGGAGCACGATCTTGGTCACGGCCAGGTTGATGACCTGGACACCGCGCCACCACTGGCGCTGCTGGCGATGCTCTCCCAGCGGAGCGGCATCGAGCCGGACCGGCTGCGTTGCATGAGTTTCGCCGGCTGGGTGCCTTGGCTACTGGACAGCCTTGATGATCAGATTCCAGATGCATTGGAAACCTATGCGTTCCAGCTCTCGGTGCTGCTGCCGAAACTCCGCCGTAGGACGCGATCCATCACGAGCTGGCGTGCCTGGCTGCCCAGCCAGCCGATACATCGCGCCTGCCCGCTCTGTCTGAACGATCCGGAGAACCAAGCCGTACTGCTCGCGTGGAAGCTGCCCCTGATGCTGAGCTGCCCACTGCATGGCTGCTGGCTGGAATCCTATTGGGGCGTGCCAGGGCGGTTTCTCGGCTGGGAGAACGCCGACGCCGAACCGCGCACTGCCAGCGACGCGATTGCGGCGATGGACCAGCGTACCTGGCAGGCACTGACGACCGGCCACGTGGAGTTGCCGCGCCGACGCATCCACGCCGGATTGTGGTTTAGGCTGCTACGCACGCTGCTCGATGAGCTGAACACCCCGCTTTCGACGTGCGGCACCTACGCGGGGTATCTCCGCCAAATCTGGGAATGCTGCGGGCATCCGCTGCGTGCTGGGCAAAGTCTGTGGCGACCGTATGAAACCCTGAACCCGGCAGTACGGTTGCAGATGCTGGAGGCGGCGGCAACGGCAATCAGCTTGATTGAGGTGAGGGATATAAGCCCGCCAGGCGAGCACGCAAAGCTATTCTGGTCCGAGCCCCAAACCGGGTTCACCAGTGGCCTGCCGGCGAAAGCGCCGAAGCCCGAACCCGTCGATCACTGGCAGCGTGCAATCCAGGCCATTGATGAGGCCATCATTGAAGCACGACACAACCCCGAGACGGCACGCTCGCTGTTCGCGTTGGCTTCCTATGGTCGGCGCGACCCCGCTTCCTTGGAACAGTTGCGCGCCACCTTCGCGAAGGAAGGCATCCCCCCGGAATTTCTGTCACATTATGAGCCTAGCCTACCCTTTGCATGCCTTAGACAGAATGACGGGTTAAGTGACAAATTTTGACGTGCAGAGCTTCCCGATGCAAACTGTCACATAATCGAACGTATATGTGACAGGTACAAGATGCTGATTGGCTACATGCGAGTATCGAAGGCGGATGGCTCCCAGGCGACGGACTTGCAGCGCGATGCGCTGGTCGCGGCCGGTGTTGATCCGGCGCATCTCTATGAAGACCAAGCGTCCGGAAAACGCGAGGATCGTCCCGGTCTGGCGAGCTGTCTGAAGGCACTACGGCCAGGCGACACGTTGGTCGTTTGGAAACTGGATCGGCTCGGGCGCGACCTGCGCCATCTGATCAATACCGTCCATGACCTGACCGGACGCGGCATCGGCCTCAAGGTGCTGACCGGGCACGGCGCGGCCATTGACACCACGACCGCCGCCGGCAAGCTGGTCTTCGGTATCTTCGCCGCGCTGGCCGAGTTCGAGCGCGAGTTGATCGCCGAGCGCACCGTGGCGGGCCTGGCCTCAGCACGGGCACGCGGCCGGAAAGGCGGCCGGCCGTTCAAGATGACCGCCGCCAAGCTGCGGCTGGCGATGGCGGCAATGGGGCAGTCAGAGACCAAGGTCGGCGACCTGTGCCAGGAACTTGGCATCACGCGGCAGACCCTGTATCGGCATATTTCACCCAAGGGCGAGCTACGTCCAGATGGCGAGAAGCTACTCAGCCGAATTTGATGCCGACATGAGGCGACGTAGCGAAAGCGTGGTTTGTCTCAATTTGACGGCGGCGAACCGCAAGCGTTCGGTTCGCCGCTCGTTTCGGTCGCAGTGCTGGCCCGCGCCTGGAAACGTTGATAACACTCCAGCCCGCAGAAGTGCTCGACGTACTCCGCGCCTTCCGGTGTGAAGGCGGCATCGAGCGGAATTTCCTTGCAGCACACGCAGCAACTGGTGGCGGTCGGATCATTTGCATTCATGGTGGCACCCCTCCATTGACTGACGAAGACGGCGAATGCCGCCGCCGGCATCGGCTTTGCGAACAGAAAGCCTTGCCCGCGCTCGAACGCTTGGGCCCTCCGCCGTAGTCCATCCATCCGGCCGGGAAGCGCTCATGATCTTTCCCTGAATGCCCGCAACGCCCGCGCCAGTGACAGAAGAAACAGGCCGGTCAAACCGAGCGCCGTGATGACCCAATACTCGACAAGGAATGCACCGGCGGTTGTGCCGGCCAGCACGGCAGCGAGGATGGACAGGTGGCAGGGGCAAGTCAGCACGGCCAGCGTGCCCCACAGGTAGCCGGTGAACGGTTTGTGCGTCTCGGCCGGCATGCGCTCGGGGCTGTTCATGGCAAACTCTCCGCATGCTGTGCCGGCGCGGTCGGCATGGCGGCCAACTGCACTTCCAGATTGGCCAACGCTTCGCGCCGGCGTTCGACGAACTGACGCAGCACAGCAAGCTGCGCGGCAGTTTCATCGCAGTTCGCCGCATCCAGCGCCCGGCACAGCCGCGCCAATGCGCCGAGGCCGATGCCCGCCTCGAAGGCGGCCCACACGAAGCACAGTCGCTGCAAGGCGGCGTCATCGAACAGGCCGTAGCCACCCGTGGTGCAGGCGACTGGCCGCAGCAATCCGCGCAGCAGGTAGTCGCGCACGATATGCACGCTCACCCCGGCATCAAGGGCCAGCCGGGACACCGTGTAGGCGTTCATCGAACACCTCCTTTTGGTCGGTTCACGGCAATGCATATACCGTTTCGCCGAGTTCAATCCGCGCGCTGCGAATCCGATGCCGGTGCCGTAGAACATTGGGTCGATATCCGATCACGGTGTCCTAGATGACATGGTCTGCAACAGATGTCGATTAAACTCCTGGCCCAAGCCGAAAGCCTCGTGGACACTGACGATCGCCAATCCTTCCAATCCTTGATGCTTGGAGGCCCAGTCTTCCGCCGTCGGGACAGATGCAAAGAAATGTACATGGCAACAGAAGGACTGACGAACGTCGGCTGCTTCCTGCGGCAATACCAAGGACACCGCCATGCCGGCAGGTTCGACAGCCTGTATCTCGCTGGGTGAAACCGTGAGTGAAACGGGTGCTCCGGTTGCAGCGCAATGCGATGAGACGCGAGCTGTACGGCCGATCAGCGCCGGAAATATCAAGGTGTCCAGCGCGCACCAGGCATACAGACGGCGGTCGTCAATTTCAAAGACATACGAAGTCTCGCGCAAGGTGAGGCCGTAGCCGATGATGTTCCCATCTTTGTCATATTCGGTACTGGTGGCCTGTTCGAGTACGGCGGCCACTCGCTCAGCGGGCCAGTCGAGAATCCCGGCAAGTGTCGTTCGTGAAACCGGACGCCCCTTGGCGAGTTCCCGCAGTAGCGGGACCAAGAGATCCGCAGTACCATTGGTACGATTGACCGAAGTGAGACGTTCTAAAATATATGGGGCGAGCTTCATGGTTCCATCTCCTTTCATCCTGCGCAGCAGGACAATTGTTTGACATCCTTGGTGAAGGTCTGCGCCGCGAGCTTCAGCCCCTCGACCATCGTCAGGTAGGGGAACAACTGGTCAGCCAGCTCCTGTACGGTCATGCGGTTACGGATCGCGAGCACCGCCGTCTGGATCAGCTCGCCCGCTTCCGGGGCCACTGCCTGTACCCCAATGAGTCGTCCGCTACCTTCCTCGGCTTGTCCTTTCGAATTTGAATTGGATAGCGTAACCTTACTTCCGTACTCATGTACGGAGTCAAGCGGTATGGAAAATAATTTGGAGAACCTGACCATTGGCGTTTTTGCCAAGGCAGCCGGCGTCAACGTGGAGACCATCCGGTTCTATCAGCGCAAGGGCTTGTTGCCCGAGCCGGACAAGCCCTATGGCAGCATTCGCCGCTATGGCGCGGCGGACGTGACACGGGTGCGATTCGTGAAATCGGCCCAGCGGTTGGGCTTCAGCCTGGATGAAATCGCCGAGTTGCTGCGGCTCGACGATGGCACCCACTGCGAGGAGGCCAGCAGCCTGGCCGAGCACAAGCTCCAAGACGTGCGCGAGAAGATGGCCGATTTGGCGCGCATGGAGGCTGTGCTGTCTGACCTGGTGTGCGCCTGCCATTCGCGGCAGGGGAATGTTTCGTGTCCGCTGATTGCGTCGTTGCAAGGTGGAACGAGCTTGGCAGGGGCTTCCACAGCTTAGCGTGCTTTATTTAATGAGATGGTCACTCCCTCCTTCCCAGTACTATGCTGAGGACAGGCTTTCATTCGGAGAACCATCATGGAAAACATTGCGCTTATTGGTATCGATCTGGGTAAGAACTCTTTCCATATTCATTGTCAGGATCATCGTGGGAAGGCCGTTTACCGTAAAAAATTCACCCGACCAAAGCTAATCGAATTTCTGGCGACATGCCCAGCAACAACCATCGCGATGGAAGCCTGTGGCGGTTCTCACTTTATGGCACGCAAGCTGGCAGAGTTAGGGCATTTTCCAAAGCTGATATCACCGCAATTTGTCCGCCCATTCGTTAAAAGCAACAAAAATGACTTCGTTGATGCTGAAGCTATCTGTGAAGCAGCATCACGTCCATCTATGCGTTTCGTGCAGCCCAGAACCGAATCTCAGCAGGCAATGCGAGCTCTGCATCGTGTCCGTGAATCCCTGGTTCAGGATAAGGTGAAAACAACTAATCAGATGCATGCTTTTCTGCTGGAATTTGGTATCAGCGTTCCGCGAGGTGCTGCCGTTATTAGTCGACTGAGTACCCTTCTTGAGGACAGTAGTTTGCCTCTTTATCTCAGCCAGTTACTGCTGAAATTACAACAGCATTATCACTATCTTGTTGAGCAGATTAAAGATCTGGAATCTCAGTTGAAACGAAAGTTGGACGAAGATGAGGTTGGACAGCGCTTGCTGAGTATTCCCTGCGTTGGAACGCTGACTGCCAGTACTATTTCAACTGAGATTGGCGACGGGAAGCAGTACGCCAGCAGCCGTGACTTTGCGGCGGCAACAGGGCTGGTACCCCGACAGTACAGCACGGGAGGTCGGACGACATTGTTAGGGATTAGCAAGCGGGGCAACAAAAAGATCCGAACTTTGTTGGTTCAGTGTGCCAGGGTATTCATACAAAAACTGGAACACCAGTCTGGCAAGTTGGCCGACTGGGTCAGGGAGTTGTTGTGTCGGAAAAGCAACTTTGTCGTCACCTGTGCTCTGGCAAACAAGCTGGCCAGAATAGCCTGGGCACTGACGGCGCGACAGCAAACTTACGAAGCATAAAGGCAGAAATACACCAGTTTAAACAATCATTCATCTGGTTTTGCGAATACTGATATTGATGATACAAACGGCCCACCGGCCTGTTGAGGAACCTGTAAAACGGAAAGGCTCGCTGAAGCCGTATATTTTCTGGAGGTTCATCAGGCGCGGAACTCATCGAGGCGCGGGAATAAAATCCCATTCAGACGCCGGATAGATTCAAGCAAGCCAACTTATCGTCAAAATCGGTGTTGCAAAAACGGGAGTGACCATAGATTCCGTTTTCTGAGACGACCACAGATCAGAAAAGACTGTGCAGCCGACTCTTGATATTCCGTGCAGTCACCTTCTGAAAATGACAGTTTAAACTGTATATGCAGTAAAAAAGCCATACACTTAACGAGTGGGCTTTTAGGGTATACCATAACTGACCTGCTAGGATTCAGTTCTTGAGCAAAGCATAAGGGAAAAAATGTCACACAATCCTTACATTGTTCAGTTCCCGGATGGTTCCCGACTATATGGCGTGAGCAACGGCAGTGGCGTCCTTCTGCGACCCTTGTTTCGCTCACCGGAAGAGGCTATGAGTTTTCCAAGAGAAGCTCTTTACAATGCAACGGAGCCGTCTGAGGCGTCTCAGACAGACGTTAAAGTCATCATCGAACCAGGAGAGGCTTGGGAGAGTGAAAATCGAGCCTCATTGAAATTAATGTGGCTTACTGGCCCTCAGACCAGTAACGAGCGATTGGCGGAAGAGTCAAATAGTGATCATGGACTCTATGGCGGTATTCAATGGGAGTGATCATAGAACCTTTCTGCGCGGCAAGGGGAGAAGATTAGTGGAAAACAGGAAACCTAAAGCCAGATACATTGTTGGTATCCCTCATGGCCGGGTTCTGTACGAGGGCAATTTGCGCTTTGCAGCCTGGTGGTCCTGGTTGTTCAACTGTCGCCAGGCTGTAGCATTTGACCGGCGTTCGTGGGTTATCAATCCCAGCTATTGGATCGCTGGCGATATACCCAATGAAAATTACTTCAATATGGAAGGCCATCGCTGTGCAAAAAATTAATTGGACACAGGAAGAGGATGCAATCTTGGGAACCGACTCGCTGGCAAAAGTATCCGTTCGGCTCAATCGTCCAACAAGCCAGATTCAAAAGCGAATGAAAGAGCTTGGCATTGCTCATTTTGCTCAACGCGGTACACCTCGTAGTTCTGTAAGGTTACAAGCTGAAGAGGCCCAAAAGGAACGAAATAAAATCAGATTCATTCAGCGAATGCGTAAAGGTGCGGTTATTGCGGAAGGGGTAGCAAATGGTTATACCTATACCGCTTTAGCAAAAGAGTTAGGGATCAGTCCCACAGCGGCTAGGAATCAGTTTTTTGTGTTTCTTAGAGTAGCAATGCTTCCTTCGATGCTAGGCGAGGAAATACCACGGGATTTCAAAAATATTCCATCTCATGTTCTAAAAAAAGCTGTGTGCTGCGTAGAGAATTATTGTCTTAACCTTGAAAAGGAAGAGGTGGAATAAATATATGGCATACAGCAAATATCTGAATGATCCCCTCGACGAACATTATCTGTTAGAACCGGGGGAATATGTAGAAGAAGGGGCTATTCCAGATGAAGAGCTGGAAGTTAGAAAACAATTGGCTGCATTAAAATTGTGTGAAGAGCGTCTGCGTAAATGTGGTTTCTTTTGGCGTTTATTTAATTCGGAAGAATATAAAGGCTATCTTCATATAGCTAAAACAGTTAATGACAATCTAATGCAACTTGTGAACAGGACACCCCAGCATAAGGCTGCCATCAGGCGTATTGTGAATTCGATGCCTGAAAGCAATGGCGGGCGTGAAGCCTTACAAGACTTTCTTAAATAAAACTGTGGGGAGAGATTTATGAAAATCAACGAAGTAAATTGGATGGTTGAATGGTTCGCAGATCTATTACGGGAACATGCTTCTATCGAAATTGATAGCGCCAAAAAGGAGGATTTACGAAGCATCATCGCAGGTCTGCCAAAAGGGGCAAGTTTGGGTGATCTGATAAATGCAATTAAAGATTATGAGACTGAGCAAAATGCGATAGACCGTATAGGGTTCGTCATGGAAATTATAGTAAACCAGCCTATAGAGATAGAAAACAAAAGGAAGGTTTTATTTGAAAGTGAGGATGAAATCTAAAATACTTTTTTAAATAAAATTGAGGGGGTAAGTAAAATGGAAAAAACAGATCCAGTTTTTCAATTAATAGATAACTACTGCCGGAGTTATAACAAGGCAAACAAAAAGGAAATTTATTTTCACTGTTATTACATACCATTATTTTTCGCGGCTGCTGCTGTTATGTATTGGAACATTGGTATAAATGGCTTTTGGTGCTTAATGGTTGCTGGTTGGGGTTTGTTGCTTACAGCCGCCATGATTATGAACAGGAGAATGTCTTTAGCCAAGCTAAGGATGGAGTATTCCTATTTTAAAAATGATGGACATGTAATGGGTGTGATTAGTGATGACTTTCTATCACTTCTGGCCGATTCTGGAAGCATTGATAATTACGCCAAAAGAAGGCTTGCAGAAAAGCAGCAAGAAGAATGTGGTGTGCTCAGATGGAGTGATTTGTTTGAGGTTAGAGAAGAAGTCCTGAAATTGAAAGAACGCGATAAGCGTTTAATAGGTAAGGGAGCTGAAAAATTACAGCGGTATAATCAACAAGATAAATGAAAATTTTAGCCGCTAAAATCACAAGGGAGGGAGATGACATGAGTATAAAAAACAGATGTTTGGTTGTTTTAATGATGACGTTCTCATTGGTCAATGTCGCTTATGCGAAAAATGAACAGCCTTATAGGGTGGTTAACATGAATGATATTGCCGATGACGGAAATCAAAATGTTAAATTTATTAATAAAAAGGGTGACTGTTACTATTTCGGACAGGCATTATTAGTTTCCGTCAAAAATGCAAAAGTATTAGGTGTGGAAATACCTGATGCACCGAAAAGCAAAGCATGGGATTTTATTATCAAAAGCAGAGTCTGTCAGGGTGGCGACCGTGATAAAACTCCATACTCAGTCAATCAAACATTATATTTAACCCCTGATACAAAGACAATTCAGAGAAATATGTATTCTGCATTAATCCCTGCAGGTACTGAGTTTCTTGTTTTTTCATCTGAGGAAGAAAGAAACAAATATTTCGGCAAGTAACTGGATTATTGAATGTTGGGGGGGATATGAAAATAGCGCGAGTGTATTTGCGGGTTAGTACAGACGAACAGGATTTGACCCGGCAAAATGAGATCATTGAAAATGCCAGGAAAACTGGGTTCTATGTTGCCGGTGTCTATAAAGAAAAGGCGTCCGGTGCAAGAGCTGATCGCCCGGAACTGCAGCGAATGATAAATGATCTGCAGCCAGACGAAGTAGTTATTGCAGAACATATAGATCGTATCAGTCGTTTACCGCTCGATAGTGCGCTGGCGTTAATAAACTCTATAAAAGAGCGGGGCGCGAAACTCGCCATTCCCGGAATTGTGGATCTTACCGAACTGGCTAACGCTCAATCCGGTGTTGCGAAGGTAGTTCTGGAATCTGTTCAGGATATGTTACTCAAAGTTGCCCTGCAGCTGGCAAGGGATGATTATGAAAACCGTCGCAAACGCCAGAAAGAGGGTATTGAACTGGCTAAACGGCAAGGCCGGTATCAGGGGCGAACTGCAGATCTACGGCTTCATAAACGCATCATTGAGTATCGTTCAAGGAAGACAAGTATTGCGGAAACAGCGAAACTTTGTGAATGTAGCGTCAGCCTTGTAAAATCTGTATGGGCTAAATTTAAAAAAGAAGGAATAAATCACAATGCGAAATAAGGTTAATTTATTATTCATCGCGGTTATAGCTATACCGTTTTATTCCTTTTCATCAACTACAACAATCACGAACTTACACACCATGCAGTTGCAACAACAAATCTCAAGAAATGCAGCAGTAAACTCTGGAGTTACTACCAATCATAGTAAGTCTGTAAGAGGTAGCGGTGGTGGTATACCAGTGTATGACGCTGCAGCTGTTGAAGCAGCAAAGCACCAATTGTACGAGCAGTGGTTAAAAGAAAATGATAAAAAAATGGGCTATGAGAAATGGGAAAATATGATTATGGAGGGAGATAACAATGGGAAATAACAATACTCAAGTAACTAAGCGGAGAGTGGCTATCAGCTTCTTCTTGTTCATGATTATTTTTTTAATGTTTTTAACAACTCTTCCTGGGTTTTATAATATTGAATATCTTTCTACTCCTATGATTGTAGGGAAATTTACAATAGGTTTTCTATGCTTATTATTAGTCGCTTATAACGGGGCTAGTTTTATTTATAAACTCTTAAGTTACTTTGAGTGTTTGAAAAATAAGGGAAGTGATTAATGAGAAAATTAATTTTATGTAATATCTTGATATTACCTACTTTATTCTCATGTGTCGAAGCAGCGCCAGCGATTACGGTAACACGAATACTGGATGGTGATACCCTTGAGGTCAAAGATGAAGGCGAGTTGATAAGAATTCGGCTTGTAGATATTGATGCCCCGGAGAAAAGCCAGCCGTTCGGCCAGAGAGCCAAACAGAAATTGTCTGAGCTGGTAAAAGATGCTGATGACGTAGCTGTATCTTCAACCGGTAAAGATCGTTATGGACGTACCTTAGCGAAGGTCTATGTAAAAAAATGCCAGCCAGCATGTCTGGCTTATTACGTAAATGCTGAAATGGTAAAAAGTGGCCTGGCTTGGGCCTATCGCTACCATGGAAAGGCAACCAGCCCGACTATGGAAGAACTGGAGAGCAGGGCGAAGCAGGCCAAAACAGGGCTTTGGTCATTACCAGATGCTGTTGAACCATGGCGTTACCGGTATGAACATAAAACTCAGTAATTTGTCATATAATTTGAATAAGTTTACTCTAGTTGTGAGTTGTTTATATTGTTGAAAATACTGTGTTTTTTAAAATGCCGGCATCGATGGCCAGCTGCTGCAGCTGCAACGACCGGTGAACATCTACTTCAAAAAATATGGACACACGAATTATGAGCAAAAGCGTAGGCATTCGAACGGAGTTACTTGCGCAAATGGCCGGAGTAAGTGAGGCTGAACTGGTTCATGCGCTAAAGACAACCGGGGAAATCTTGGGTATAAAAATCCCTTCCCCCCTTCCCCAAAAATATAACGCCAGAACGAGAAATTTTGATTTTCTTGAAGGTAAAGCATTTGCAGATAAAGTAGCCGCTGTCCGAGCTGCAACCACGCGAAAGAAATGAAATCAAAAGCGGTTTTACGCCAGCAAGAAATAGAGGTGTCAATTTAGAGAGGCTATCTGGACAGGTAAAGGGATATAAAAAATCAATTGGAGCAGAAACCTTGATTTGGAGATAATTGTTTTGTCGGAAACGGCATCCCTTCTTTAGAAAGGTCTTATCGATGAGCACCGAACTTATCCAGAACCTCCCTCAGATCATCCTCGCTCTTGCCACCCTTATAACGGCTGTCGCCAGACTCGTGAAAGAGATTAAGAAGAAATAAATTTAGCCCCTTTCCAGGGGCTTTTTTAATGTTATCGATGTACTGTCCCCAGCTGGCCGTGTGCGTGTCATACCGGCCCGGAGTTTGCCCGCTGCGCATGTACTGTCCCGGCTGGCCGTGTGCGTGTCATACCGGCCCGGAGTTCGCCCGCTGCGCATGTACTGTCCCTGCTGCAGGTGCTACCATGGAGTTAACAGCATCTTGATCAGTTAAGTTAAAAATGGAAGCGAAAACACTTATCAGAACGGGCGTTGTAGTTGCGCTAATCGGGATTGCGGGCGTATTACTTGAAAAAATCGTCTGGCAGACAGCAGACACATATCCGGCGTTTCTGGCTGGTCACAGAGCTGTCAACACTCTTCAAAGCGTGGACAGTTTTTCTGCGGGTGATGCCCGGACAGTATGCGGGCTTAATGATACCGATGACGTTTATGACAATGCAGATGTGGCGTTTAAGAAGAACGGGACTTTTGTAAGGTGTATGAATCATCCTGTTAGTCGTGTGTATAAAGTCATCTATCCGACACCAGGTAAATCTTAACTTATTTATTAAAGGGCGAGGAATGGTCCCTCCCCGCCCTTAGTTACGTTTCCGTATTCATTAATCAATGAATTGTCGGATCAGTTCCAGGATAGCAATCAGCGCGTTTACAAGCGCCGCTGCCGCCCTCAGAACGATGATTAACAGGTTAATCATCCGTTTCTCCTTAAAGGAGTAGGAACGCTGCTGATCGCCCTTACGTTGCCTGTCACAGCAGTTCCACTGTCTAATGTAGGATGTTCCTTTTAGGCCAGAGCACCAGAACAGCACCACCTGTTTTCCGGCCAGGACTTTGAGTCTGTTCACCGCCTGCACGGTTAGGCCGAAAAGGAGCAACTACAACAACATAGACGGGCACATCATACACGCTTAGGCATCAATTTGCATTTGTGGCTCATTAGACGTAAGATTTTAACGTCTAATGTAGGATGTTCCATTTAGGCCAGAGCGCCAAAACAAAAAGCCCGATCTCACCAGTCGGGCTTTTTTGTATCTGCTATCAGCATCACCAATGCCGGTGTTAAAATGGCTCGCCCGGACAGGGCCGGGTTCCCATCATCCAGGGGTGGATTTGTTAATCCCCAGCTGTCCGGGCGTTCTCATGTGAAAAACAAATAGCCCTTTGTAGTCAGGTAAAGCTGTAAAGCCAGAATCAGATAAAGGTGTGTGGGATAGAAGACGTAAAAAAACCATTTTAGCCGGGGGAGATTAAAACGGATATTCCCGATAATGGAAATTAACGGTATTGCCAGTAGTGCATAAAAATTATGGTTAATAACAGTTAGTAATACGCAGCTGACAAATGCAAGGAGAATAAACACTCCCCTTCCCTTCTTATAATATAGCCAGATACATACACCCATAGCCACCGCAGGCCACCAAAATTCAACTATCGCGCCATATCCAGCAAAAACTAACAAAGCAAAGAGAAGATGCCTACGCTCGCCTAATTCAATGAGGTAACAGATAATGGTAACGGCCTGTAAGGTAAAAAGGATATTAAGCGGCCACCAACCATCAATTACACCCCCCAACATTATGTATGCAGGTGTAGCCAGAAGGCCAAATATCATCAGTCGCTGACAGACTTTTGAATATACTCTATAGGTGTATGAATCTGGCCTTGCAAGGTTATACGCCAGAACAAAGCAAAAAAGAGGCATCACAACACGTCCGGCATTATAAAGAATGGGGATTGTGTCATTTAATAAATATTTATTAATATGGTCGCCAATCATTAAGATTAAAGCGACCCACTTAATGAGTTCTACATTTTTGAAAGGCATGTTTTAGCCGCTAAAATCAACGTAGCTTGATATTTCCATATACTGCAGCCAGTGCATCCGCTGCAGCCTTGTTATAACGACCTGGTAGTTGCTGTGCGGGCTGCTGGTAGTCAGCCTTTGCGACGCTTTTAACCGGTATTTGTTTTACAGACGCGGCAAAACCAATAAGTTGATCCGGCGTAGATGGTGTTGCTGCTGTCCCGTCATTTTTTGGCGGTTCTGTAGCGTGTGTGTCGCTTTGTGCAAGGTCAGTAACCTGCGCAATGCTTTTCCCCGCCCTTTCTTCTGGCGTAACCCCTGCAGCCGCCAGTTGCGGCTGTGGAGTTGTTCCGGCAGGCTTTGTCGCATCAAACGTATTAAAGCGTGCTTCAATCCATGTCTGCCATTTAGCTGCTTTTCTTATCAGGTCAGCACGATAGACCTCGTTAAATTGAGGCGTTTTTGAATGATAATTTGCAGCTTTTGTCCAGATGTCGCCTTTATCATTTTTGATATGGCCGCGTATACGCCACGCAGCCAAATCATATGAATAACAGCCTGGCTGTGCTACGTCCTCCGCTGTAATGCCGTATTTTTCCAGATCCTTTAAATAAACCGTATTAAACTGCATACGGCCCACATCATATGTGCCATTTGAGTTACGATTTTTATTCTCAAGCCCGGTGCTACCACCCTCTTTTTCAGCTACGGCTAACATGATATTAGCCGGAACCTGATATTTTATCGCTGCAGTAATTGAGCAAACTACACGTTCAACCTGAGCCGGTGGCATATCTAAATACGGCATATTATTCTCCTTTGATCACAGCCCGCGCAGGCGGCCAAACTTGTTATTAATTTTTTCAACCACATCACTTCCAGCGGATGAGCACTTATCCAGCTGTTTTTTACGCTTGCGCGAAGTATGATCCGGCAGGAAAGAGCCGTGTTTTTTCTCGATGATATTGAAATAGTCACCAACCGGCCCTGAACACCCGCTTGCGACATTTCCGGTTGTCATCACACCATACAGGCATAACACCTGTTCGCATGGATCTGCGGCTTTAGCCGGGGCTGTCATAGCAACAGAACTTGCAGCTAAAACCAGAACGGAAAGAATTGCTTTCATAACGAACCCCTTAGAAGTTTTGTTTGTTTTTGAACTGTTCATATTCATCACTGCCTTGTGGAGCCTGTGACTCTCCAGAACCATTGCCTGTATCTGGCTGGCTTCCACTCAGACCGTCACCACTAAACTGATTTGTGCTGGCGTTATCGTTACTGGCGAAAGCACCCTGCATAGCCGTGTCATCTGAAACCATCGGACCAGACTGACGCGCAGCTGTTTGCGCACGGATTTGAGAAGCAAGCTGACCACCTGCAGTCTGTGCAATAGTGTCTTTTGCCGCGCTGATTTTTGAGTCATGCTTGGCCGCATTGCGTGCGGCCATGCCGTCAGCCAGACTACTCGCCATGTGAGAAGCCATGCGGCCAGCTCGTGAGAAAGATGAAGCAAACCCCTGACTTCCTCCGCTGGCGCTACCTGAACTGCTTCCTGCAGACGAACCACCGGAACCGCCAGATGGTTGGCCTCCAGAAGTATCTACGGAACCGGTATCTTCCCCGCCGCCAAATCCTCCA